>NZ_JACHVB010000021.1:72500-184607 GCF_014230085.1 Ruficoccus amylovorans
GCGGATCGCCAGCGCGGTTTCCCGGAAGGGCAACCAGAAACTTTTGCAGGCTTTTATCCAGTCGATTACATCGCTGCGGCCCACATTGACGCTCAACACCGAGGGCGCGCCGGTCATTGGGCTGGACGCCCAGGCGGTAAAAACACCTTCCGGGCTGGAGCCGATCCTGGATTTTTTGTGCTCGGATTATTCCTCACCGGAAACGGTGGTCGTTTTTGACGAGTTCCAGTCGATTCTGAATCTGCCCGATTCTCGCGAAGTTCAGGCCATCATGCGCGGCAAAATCCAGCAGCAAAGCGGCGCTTTCGTATTTCTTGGTAGTATCCGGCAGGAAATGCGCCTGCTTTTCACCGATTACGAGAGTCCGTTTAAGGATTCGGCCGTGCTGATGGAGGTCGGCTATCTTCCCTGGGATAAGTTCCAGCGTTTTTTGGAAAAGAAATTTGCCGAGAGTGATTTTACGGTGGATGAGGCGGTTTGGCCGGTCATTTTTGATATAACTCGCGGGCATCCCAATGAGACCCAGAAGCTGTGCAGCGCACTGTGGATGGGGAATATGGACACCCACCGGGTCACTCTGGACAACCTGCGCGAGGGCTATGAGTTGATTTTCGCCATGCAGCGTGCGCAGTTCGAGCGCGACTGGGCCAGCCTGACCGGAATCCAGCAGCGGGTGCTGCGGACGGTGGCTCGGGTGGGTGGCAAGCAGTTGACGGGTAAGGACTTCCTGCGGGCGAGTGATGTCGCTCATGGCCCGACGGTGCTCCGGGCGCTGGATCGGCTCAACGATTTGGAAATCCTCATTGAGCGCGACGGAGAGCAATGTTTTACTGATCCGTTTTTCCGGCTTTGGCTACTGGAAAAAGGCTATTGAGTGTTCGGGCAGATGTTCCTGTGTCTGTCAGCCTGAACCTGGCCATAAAAAAAACGCGCCTGTCGACAGGCGCGTTTTTTATGGAAAGCGTTGATGGTAGCTTCGGTTAAGGGCTTAGGCCCCGGCCAACGGATCTTCACCGAAGCGGTTCGGGCCTTCGGTGCCTTTGAGGAAGCCGCACTCGACGAGCACCCAGATCGGGCCGACCAGCGGAATGAGGCCGATGAGGATCCACCAGGCCGACTTGTCGCGGTCGTGCCAGCGTTTGCCGTACACGCAGATGCTCGGATAGATGAGAATCAACTGCCAGATACCGAGGATCGCGAACCCGGCCATGTTGGGGTTATTCGGATCGGAACCCATCATCACACCGGCGATGATATTGATCACAATGCTGACGATGACGACCGGGAGCACGAATTTGAGCCAGAAGGTGGAGCGGTTGATGCGCCCGTCGATAGAGAGATAGAGCTGTTTGAAGTCCATAGTTGCGAGTGGATTAGGTTGGTAAGGTCGCCTGGGCTGTTTCTCAGCTTCAGGCTTTGCCCGGAAGCCAGTGAAGCAGAAAAAGCTACGGACTGGCAATGCCGATGTGAATGCATTTTTCTTCCTGTGCGCGGGGGAGACTTACCCCGCCGGCGGGGGCACGAAGCGCTCAGGATGGTCGGTGATGAGAAAGTCGAAGCCGGATTTTTCCCAAAACTGGCGGCGGGCGGGGTCGTTCTCGGTCCACACGGCCAGAATGGCTCCAGCCCCGGAGAGGGCGTCGAGGGTGGCGGCGGGGATGTCGAGCTTGTGCGAGAAGCCGATCCCGTGGACGGGCAGGGCATCGGAGGGGACGCGCGGCGGGATTTTCGGGGGGATGCGGTTGAGCTTGTCTGCGAGCAGGAGCAGGGTCAGGTCCGGGAAGTGGCCCTGGAGCGACCAGAGCAGGTCCGGGAAAAAGCTCATGAAATAAACCTGGCGCGAGGCGATGAATTCCTGATGCCGCTTGAGAATGGGGGTGAGGGCGCGGGCCAGGTCGTGCGCGGGCACGTCCTTGACCTCAATGAGCAGGGTCTTGCGGGGTGGGACCGTGGCCAGGACTTCCTCCAGCGTGGGGATGGTTTCACCGGCGTAGGCGGGGTCTTTCCAGTCGCCGACATCGATGCGTTTGAGCTCCTCCAGGGTGAGGTCGGCGATGGAGTGATCCTCGTCGGAAAGGCGGCCAGTGCGGGCGTCGTGGCTACAGACGGGGACGCCGTCGCGGGTCAGGTGGATATCGATCTCCACGCCGTCGGCCCCGATCTGCCAAGCCCGGCGAATGGCGGCCAGGGTGTTTTCAGGGGCCAGGCCGGAGGCGCCGCGGTGTGCGATGATAAGCATGGAGAAAAGGTTGGTTGCTAAGTTGCTGGAGGGCTGTGGGATAGGATAAGGTGCTGACCGATTTCGCGCCGCGGGCACGTTTTTTTTGTAGCCAGCGCGGCAAGGTTTCGGATGCTGTGCCCAAAAGGGATAGCGAATGGCACGCCATCTGCAATCCGATCCCAGCTTTTCCCCATGGAAATCTCTCTTTTTGGCACATTTGTTCTCGTTTTAGCCGTTGGCGCTGTCGCCCAGTGGGTGGGATGGCGGTTGAAAATACCCGCGATCCTTCTGCTTTTGGGGGCCGGTCTGGCCGCTGGTCCCGTGACCGGGCTGATTCAGCCGGATGAAGTTTTCGGGGACGTGCTGTTCCCGCTGGTCTCGGTCTCGGTCGCGATCATCCTGTTTGAAGGCGGGCTCAGCCTGAAACTGCGCGATCTGGCCAAGGGCGGGACTTCGATCCTCCGGCTGGTGACGATTGGCGGGGCGGTGACCTGGGCGCTGGCCGGGTGGTTGTCCTGGGCGTTGCTGGATTTTTCGCCCATCCTGTCCATCCTCTTCGGGGCGCTGTTGACGGTGACCGGCCCGACGGTGATCGGCCCCATGCTCCGGGCCATCCGGCCGAAGGGCAAGGTCAAGGCCATCGCGAAGTGGGAGGGCATCCTGAACGATCCGCTCGGCGTGCTGCTGGCGGTGTTGGTCTTCGAGGTTTATCTGTCCCAGCACTACGACGATGCCCCGGCGGTCATTTTGCTCGGGCTGGGGGAGACCCTGCTCACGAGCGTTGTGCTGGCGGGCGCGGCAGCGGGCTTCCTGCTGCTGCTGGTGCGGGCGAAGCTGATGCCCGAGTTTCTGCACAACCTGTTTGTGCTGGCGCTGGTGCTGGGGATTTTTGGCGCGTCCAATGCCATCCTGGAGGAGTCCGGCCTGCTCACGGTGACGCTCTTCGGGATCATCCTGGCCAACCAGTCCGTCTTCAACGTCCGCCACATCATCGACTTTAAGGAAAACCTCCAGGTGTTGCTGATTTCGTCGCTCTTTGTGGTGCTGGCGGCTCGGGTGGATTTTTCCGTTTTCGCCGGGCTGGGCTGGAAAAGCGCACTTTTTATCGCGGCGCTGATCGTGGTGGTGCGCCCGCTGGCGGTCGTGCTGGCCACCATCGGCTCGAAGCAGACGAGCTGGCGGGACCGGGTCCTGCTCATGCTGCTGGCCCCGCGTGGGATGGTGGCGATGGTCTTGACTTCGGTCTTCGCGCTGCGGATCGAGCAGCAGGGAGACCCGGCAGTGGGGGCAAACATGCTCGCCGTCATGCTGTTGGTGATTGTTTTGACGGTGTTGGTTTACGGCTTGCTGGCCGGGCCGGTTTCCTCGCGCCTGGGGCTTTCTAACCTCGACCCGCAAGGGGTGCTTTTTATCGGGGCGCACGAGTGGGCGCGGGCCATCGCAAGCGAGTTGAAATCGCTACAGGTCACGGTGCGCATGATCGACTCGAACCGCTACCAGGTCGGCAAGGCCGTGCATGAGGGCATCAATGCCGACTGCGGCAACGTCTTTTCGGAAGCTTTTCTGGAAAACCTCGATCTCTCGGGCATCGGTCATGCCGTGGCCTTGACCGCCAACGACGAGGTCAACAGTTTCGCCGAGACGACGCTGGCCCACTACATCGAAAAGGGGGACATCTACCCGCTCAAGGCCGAGCGCGAGATCGACGCTTCGGCCTCCTCCAAGGTCGTGAACCCGCCCTTTGGCCAGGACGTGACCTTTTCCTATCTCAAGCGCGAGTTCGAGCGCGGGGCGAAGCTCAACCACGTCACCCTGCGCGAGAATTTCGAGTTCCCCGAGTTCGAGGAGAGCTACGGCAAGAACGCCCTGCTGCTGTTCTGCATCGACGAGGACGGGCGGGTGCGGATTTTCAGCGCGAAGACCCGGATCAAGCCACGCCTCGGTTCGACGCTGGTCTTTCTGGAAACTGTGACCGAGCAGCGCGAAAAAACGCCGGTGGCGTAGCCCGATCAGTGCTAAGCTGGCGAGACGATGCTGGTTCGCCCGTTCAGGCGAGGACTTCCTCGGCCAGCGGGGAGAGCTTTTCCAGGATGGCCGGGGGGAGGGCGAGGGAGCGCATCGGCCCGCCCGCAGTCGGTTTACAGACATAGACCGTGGTCATCTTGCCGGTGGCGACGTGGCGGCGCTGCTCGCCCGTGCCGGTATAGCACTTGGCCACGTATTCGACGGCCTTGAGCTTGATCGCCTTGACGAAGAGCTGGATCTCCAATTCGTCGCCGTAGCGCAGCGGTTCGTGGTAGGAGCACGAGGCCCGCACGCGGGGCCAGCCATAGTCGGTGGTGCCGTCGCTGGCCGTCAGCTCGACGCCGATTTCGCGCAGCAGGGCGGATTCGGCCGCCTCCATCCAGCGGAAATAGTTGGAAAAGTGCGCGATACCGGCCATGTCGGTCTCGGCGAAGTCCACCCGGCGGCGGTAGATAAAAGGCTCGGCCATATCGGATTCATCCTGCCGGGGCATCGCTCTGCACGCCAGCAAGAAAAACGGGTGCGGACCGGTTTAAGCGTAGTTTGGAGGCAGCGCCGGGAGCGGGTTGCGGGGCCGCTTCAGAGTGAGCGAACGGGCGGGAACGGGGGGATGTTTTTTGGTTCCGGGCGGTTTTTTACATGGCCAGCGGCGTGAAAAGCTGAAAACGTCGGCTCCTTATGTCAGAGCAAGCATCCGCACGCCACATCCTCGTTGCTACCGAAAAGGAGTGCAACGACCTCAAACAGCAAATCGCCGGCGGAGCCGACTTCGCCGACCTGGCTGCCAAGCACAGCAAATGCCCCTCGGGCAAGCGCGGCGGCGAACTGGGCACCTTCGGCAAGGGCCAGATGGTCAAGGAATTTGAAACCGTGGTCTTCTCGGCGCCGGTGAGCGAGGTGCAGGGCCCGGTCAAGACCGACTTCGGCTACCACCTGATCGAAGTCACCGCCCGCAGCGAGCCGGGCAAGCCGCTGCCGCCTCCCCCCGGCCAGGCCTCGGCACGCCACATCCTCGTCGCCAGCGAAAAGGATTGCGAAGACCTCAAGCAGCAGATCGCCAGTGGGGCCGATTTCGCCGACTTGGCTGCCAAGCACAGCAAATGCCCCTCGGGCAAGCGCGGCGGCGAGCTGGGCACCTTCGGCAAGGGCCAGATGGTCAAGGAATTTGAAACCGTGGTCTTCTCCGCGCCGGTGGGTGAGGTGCAGGGCCCGATCAAGACCGACTTCGGCTACCACCTGATCGAAGTCACCGCCCGCAGCTAAGCGGCGACGGTCGGACTGCGAGACCGGGACGGCCCCGCTTTGGCCTGACTCAGACACGCATTTTCCAGCCTGCCGGGGTTTGTGCCCGGCGGGCTTTTTTATCCGCGTTTGACCACGTGGGGGAGCTTGCCGTTGGCAGAAGAAAGGTTTTTGCTGGGCCGCAGTCATGTTGAATAAAGTGTCGTCTCCGCTGCATCCGAGTGATGCCGTTTTGTCCAAGGCCCGCCTGACCCCGTACTTTCTGGAGGACGGGGAGGATTTTGCCTGCATGCTCGTCCTGCCCGGAGGCGGGTACAGCCGCATCGCCGGGCACGAAGGAGGGCCGGTCGCGGGGTGGTTCAACTCGCTGGGGATTTCCGCCGCGGTCCTTGAGTACACGACCTGGGATGGCGCGCCCATCTACCCGAAGCCTCAGCAGCAAGCGCTCTACGCCATGCGGCTCCTGCGCGCCCAAGCCCGCGAGCACGGGATCGATCCGGCCCGCATCGGCGTGATCGGCTTTTCCGCCGGGGGGCACCTGGCGGCCTGCGTATCGCACGGCTTCGACCGCGAAGACTGGCTGCTCGACCCGGACGGCGAGCTGGCCGGGATCAGCGCCCGCCCGGACGCCTCCATGCTGTGCTACGCGGTCACCTCTTCGGGGTTCTACGCGCATGTCAGCAGTTATAAAAACCTCCTCGGCCCCGATGTGACCGAGGAGCAGGCTGACTTCATGAGCTGGGAAAAGCACGCCCACCCGCAGTGTCCGCCGACGTTTCTCTGGCACACGGCCGCGGACGAGACGGTCCCGGTCAACAACAGCTACCTGATGGCCCTGGCGCTTCAGGCCAATAAGACCCCGCACGAGCTGCACGTCTTCCCTGACGGGGCGCACGGGCGCGGGCTTGGGACCTTTGCCGATCGCCGCCACCCGGTGGTGGGCCAGTGGCGCGGCCTGGCCGAGCGCTGGTTGCTCGGGCTCGGGTTCTGAGCAGATCTTACGATTTATCGCTGAAAAATGCCCACGTCCGTCCAACGCTCCCCGCTGTTGCGTACGCTTGTGCGGACGGGGCTGGACCTGATTTTTCCGCGCGACTGCGTGGTCACGGGCGAGCCGGTGGAGGAGGACTCCCCCTGCCGCTACCTCTCGCGAAAGGGGCTGGAGCAGGTGTTTTTTGTCAAAGAGCCGTGCTGCCCGACCTGCGGTTTCCCCTTTTTCGGGGAACTGCTGGCCAGTCGCGTCTGCCCGCATTGCCGGGAGCTGGAGCCTGCCTTCGGTCGCGGGCGCCCGCTCTTTCTGGCGCGCGACGCTGGGCGGGTGCTCGTGCACGAGTTAAAATACCACCGGGGCCGCTACTTGCTGCCTGACATCGCCACCCTGGCGGCAGGCTCGTCCGGCTTTTGCCAGCATCTGGCCGGGGCGGTGCTGGTGCCGGTCCCGCTGTACCCGCGCCGGGAACGCCAGCGCGGCTACAACCAGAGCCGCTGGCTGGCAGAGGTCTTCGCGGGCGTGGCGGGGGATTTTGAACAGACGCCGGGGGAACGCTGCCAAGTGGCCGACTTGCTGACGCGCATCCGAGACACCCCTTCGCAGACGAACTTCGACCGCGCCCAGCGCGAGGTCAACATGCGGGGCGCCTTTGGCCTGAAACCGGGTTCGCGTCCGGATGTGAGTCGCCGTCATGTCCTTGTGGACGATGTGTTTACGACCGGGGCCACGCTCAACGCCTGTGCCCGCGTCTTGCGCCGGGCCGGGGTGGAACGACTGGACGTGGCAACGCTGGCCCACGGTTGACGGGATTTTCCGCCAACCTCCGAATCCTCAAACCTTCATCTCGTTTGAAAACTTGAATGATAAAATCGGGAAATATCCTGTCCTGATTGCTTTTTTACAGGAAGAACGGGAAGTGAAGAAGGCGGCACCTCCGAGCAGACTTATCGTTCTTTCCGGCCTTCCTGTTAAATCTCAGCCTTTATCAAGGCTGCTGGAAAGTGGTATGAAACTCTTAAACTCCCGGATTTTCACACTTTATTTTTCCTCCCCCTTGGTCCAATATCGGGCGCTATGTCGATTTTCGGTAAGCCGAAGTACTCCACCGTCCGCGTCAAAAAGAAGGACATACCGACCGGTCTCTGGACGAAATGTCCCGAGACTGGCGAGATCATCTTCAACAAGGAGCTGGAGCAGAACTGGATGGTTGTGCCCAAGAGCGGTTATCATTTCCCGCTCAAGGCTCGCCGCCGGATCGAACTGCTGATCGACGACGGCACCTTCGAGGAGTACGACGCCGGGCTCGTCTCCGGCGACCCGCTGGAGTTCAAGGACAGTAAGCCCTATCCGCAGCGCCTGGCCCAGGCCCAGCAAAAGACGGGCGAAAATGACGCCGTCATCTGTGGCACGGGTGAGCTTGAGGGCCTGCCGGTCAGCCTCGCGGTGATGGATTTCAGCTTTATCGGGGCGAGCATGGGCTCGGTCGTTGGTGAAAAAATCACCCGCGCCATCGAGCGGGGGCTGCAAAACAAGTGCCCGGTCATCATCGTGTGCGCCTCCGGTGGGGCCCGCATGCAGGAGGGGATTCTCAGCCTGATGCAGATGGCCAAGACCAGCGCCGCGCTCAAGCGCCTTTCCGATGCCGGGCTGCCCTACATCGCCGTCCTGACCAATCCGACCATGGCCGGGGTCATGGCCAGCTTCGCTTCGCTCGGGGATGTCATCATCGCCGAGCCCAAGGCGCTGATTGGCTTTGCCGGGCCGCGCGTGATTAAGGAAACTACCCAGCAGGACCTGCCGGCGGGCTTCCAGACCTCGGAGTTTCTGTTGGAGCACGGGTTGATCGACCAGATCGTACACCGTCACCAGATGAAGGGCCGGATCGGCTCGCTCCTGCGCGCCTTTGGCGGCCAGAGCGCGGCGGTCTAAGCGGTTTGGCCGATAAAAATCCCAGCGTCCCGGCCTGCCTGCCGGGGACTGCCATGACCGAGACCGAACGCTACCTTTACGGCCTGCGCAACCGCGGCTCCAAGTACGGGATCGAGCGCATGCGGGTTTTCGCTGAAGCTCTCGGGCACCCCGAGCGGCGCTACCCGGTGATCCACGTGGCCGGGACCAACGGCAAGGGCTCTGTCTGCGCCATGCTGGAGGCGGTTTACCGCCGTGCGGGGTACCGGACCGGGCTATTCACCTCTCCGCACCTCGTCCGCCTGGGCGAGCGGGTACAGGTCAACCGCCAGCCGCTGAGCGACGCCCAGATCGACACCTATGTTGCCCGGCTCCGCGTGGCGGGCGAGGCCCTCGCGGCCAAAGATCCGCTTAACCATCCCACGTTTTTCGAATTCATGGCGGGCATGGGGATGGAGCACTTCGCCGAGGAGCGGGTGGATGTGGCCATCCTTGAAACCGGCCTCGGCGGGCGGCTCGACGCGACCAATGTCGTCGATCCGGAGGTCTCGGTCATCACTTCGATCAGCCTCGACCACACGGATATTCTGGGCGACACGCTGGCGGTTATTGCCGGGGAAAAAGCGGGCATCATCAAACCGGGCCGCCCGGTGGTGATCGGCTGCCTGCCCCCGGAGGCCGAGGCCGTCATCCGCGAAGTGGCCGCGACCCGCGGCTGCGTGGTCCACAGTGTGCGGGAGACTTTCGGCGGGGCGGAGAATTTCCCCTCGACCAACCTCGAGGGCAATTTCCAGCGGCACAACGCGGCGGTGGCCTCGCTTGTCGTGCGTCTGCTTCAAGGGCGCTTCCGGGTCACACAGGCGGTGGTGGAAGCCGCTCTGCACGAGGTGGATTGGGCCGGACGCTGGCAGCGGGTCCGCCTCAACGACGGACGCCTGCTGATCCTCGACAGTTCGCACAACCCCGAAGGGGCCGGTGCGCTGGAGGATAATCTTTCGCGACTCATCGCTGCCACAGGACGTAAGCCGATCATCCTGACCGGCATCCTCGGTGAGGAGCGGGCGGCTGCGCTGCTCCCGGTTATGGCCCGCCACGCGAGCGGGTTTGTGCTGCTCCAGCCGGACCAGCCCCGCGCCCTTGCCCCGGAGCGTCTGCGGGCCTTGATCCCGGCGGCGTTTTCGGGAACAGTCGGCGCAAGTACAGTGGCGGAGCTTTTTCCCGAGCCGGGCGTTTGCACCGCGGGCGCTGGGGGCGATACGCTGGTGGTGGCGGGTTCGATCTATCTGGTGGGCGAAATCTGCGCCCGACTGTTCGCGCACGGAGTTCCCGGCGGAAGCTGCTTTCAGGACGCGGTCTGAGTGTTTCGTCCCGGCGGGGTGGGAAGAATTTTTTGCCCGCGAAGCCACGCGAAGTCTGCTGAAATACGCTGTTTCTGTTTTTGGGGCTGCGCGCCCCAAGCCTGCGGCAGGACAGAGTCCTGCACCTGTGATTCTTCGAATCACTCTTTTTAATTCCTTAAAAAAGGACTGAACCCCGGCTACCCGCTTGGGGCATGAAAAAAGCCGGAGTCCCGCGAGGGAACTCCGGCTGGAGAAATAAGCGTGAGCGCCGCGGTTACTGCGGGTTCACTTCGACCATTTCAACCTCGAAGACGAGGGTGGAGCCCGGAGGGATCGGGCTGCCGGGCTGGGCGCGGTCGCCGTAGCCGAGCTCGGACGGGATGTAGAGCTTGACCTTGCCGCCCTTGCCGACGAGCTGGACGCCTTCGCCGAAGCCGGGCACGACGCCCGAGACCGGGAAGGTGGCGGGCTGGCCGCGCTTGTACGAGCTGTCGAACTCGGTGCCGTCCACCAGGGTGCCGACGTAGTCCACCTTGACGGTGTCATTCGGGCCGGCCTTGGGGCCTTCGCCTTCGGCGATGATTTCGTAGTAGAGGCCGGAGGCGGACTTCTTGACCTTCGGGTTGGACTTCAGGTCGTTGAGAAATTCCTTGCCCTTTTCCTTGTTCATTTCGACGAAGCGCTGGGTCAGGTACTGCTGGATTTCCTGCCAGGCGGCCTGCGGGTCGGCGGGGCCGGATTCGCCGTCGAGGTGGGCTTGCACGCCAGCGAGGAAGGCGGCCTTTTCCTCGTCGGAGATGCCGAGGCGGTCGGGGTCCGGGGTGACGATCCAGCCGTAGTTCTTGAGCAGCTCAGTGTTGGAGCCGCTGGTGGCCTTCGGCGCTTCGTCGTTGGTCTGGGCGCTGGCGCTCAGGGCGATAAGGCTGGCAGCGGCCAGAGTAGTTAGGGTTTTTCCGATGTACAATCTCATGACGTGGTTGTGTGTTATCGAGGGTGAAAGCGTGTAATATTAAGCTTTTGAAGGGCCGGTGCGAAGAAAATTCCCTTCCGGGTTCCGTTTAAGTTGTTCGATCAGGTTTTGCACGAGTTGTTCGATTTCCGGCAGGGCCTCCGCCGGGTCGGCGAAATCGATGTCGTGTACCTCCCAGTATTCGACCTGGTCGGCCAGTTCGGGGAAGGCCTTCCGCATCATCGGGTGATGCTCTGTCTTTTTGAGGACAATCGTATGGGCGGCGCGTTCCATATCTTCCCGTGTCAGTTGGGTACGCTTGCTGCCGGTGTGGTGCAGCGGTATGCCACGGGTGGCCAGCGCGGCGCGGGTGTGTGGGGAGAGGTCGCTGTTGTCCTCGACCCAGCCGGGGAAGAGCCCACGGGAAAATGCCCGCCAGGGCAGACCCTCGGCCTGCGCACCGTGGTTGAAGACGGCCTCAGCGAAGCGGCTTCGGTAGTAATTGCCGGTGCAGACAAACAGGATATATCGCTCAGACATGGGGAGGTCGGTGACGCGGGTGGGGCTTAGCCACAAAGCCGCTACTATCGCCGTTCGCAGCGGACGGGTCGATCATTAAAAATACGGCGGATGAAAGAGGCGGGGACTTTTTTGCCGTCAATTTCAATATCCCAAAAGTAAAACCACCTTCCCGGGGGGCGGGAAGGTGGCTCCACTAATTTGACAGAATCTCTGCTATGGAATCTGTCTCGCTACTTCGGTTGCTATGCTACGCTACTATCTGCCGTTTTCCCGTATGGGATTGGGCAAAAGTGTTCTGATAACTTAGACGCTCAAAGATGGTTTTTGTTTCAAAAAAAGTTTAACGGACGAACTGAAGTTATGATCACAATATAGCTCAACTCGCGTAAAAATCCACTGTGCGCATGCAAAAAACAGTTTTTTTTACAACCACACCTGTTTGAACGGCAATGGAGCTGGTCTTACTGGGCTGTGTCGGTGGTTTCGCCGGTTTGAGGGGTGGATTCCCTGGTGGCATTGTCGGGGGGCGGAGGCGCGTCGGGCGGTCCGTCGCCGCGGCGTTGCTTGCCCGGATATGGGGGCCGGGAGGGAGGCGGAGGCAGGGTGCTTTCGTCAAAACCGGCCGCGCGCGCCCGTTCGAGCAGTTGCTGCTGGTGTTGCAGGCGTTCTTCGGGGCTGAGGCTTTTCATCTCCTCCCAGAGTTGCTTGCGCTCCTCGTCGGAAAGGCTGCGCCAGTACTGGTGAACGATCATGCGCTCCTCCCAGGGGATCTGGCGGTGCTGCTGCATGAGCTGCTGGCGGCGCTCGGCGTCCATGTCGCGGATGTTGCGGATGCTGGCGCGCAGTTCCTCTTTTTCCTCGTCGCTCATCTGCTCGATCCGGCTGATGAGGTTGCGGATCATGGCGAGCTGTTCGGGCGACATGTTGAGGAACTTTTCCACTGCCGCCATTTCGTCGGACATGCCTTCGGGGCGGCGTTCGGAGTCAGAGTGGCCACGCGGGCCGAACCGGCCGGGAGCGCATTCTTCGGGCGGGGGTGGCGGGCTCTGCTCGCTGTTATTGGCGGTGGCAGAGACGGTTGGTGGGGCGCTGGCGCTGACGTCAGCGGCTGGGAGGGCAGGGGAGCCGAACAGCAACAGCGCGCTTGCCGGGAGGCTGAGGCGCAGGACTTGGATGAGTGGTGTCGGCTTCATGGAGGTGAGTTTTATTCGGGTGTGTGCTTGGAAAAGGAGCGGTGGCGGGGTCAGTTGACCAGGATATCGACGGTCGCCAGCATGTTGGCGTCACTGAAGACGGCTACTGAGAGCAGCGCGTCCTGCATCATGATCAGGTCCGAGAGGTCGCCGGGGGTGCTGGTGGACTCCGCCACGAAAAGGAAATCAGGTGATTCGTCCGGTGCGTTCAGGCCCGCGTCAACCGGAGAGCTGGTCTGGCTGTCAGTGGCGGCGGGCGTTTTGCTTACGATGCCGAGTGTGCTGGTGGCCGGGGCGATATTTTCAGCCATCGCCAGTTTGACCGCGGGTGTCTGCGGGTTGTCCTGCCGGAGCGCGACGGTGGTGAAGCCGCCGATAACCAGCGCGGCGACCATGGCCGTGGCCCAGGCCGGAAGGCCGAGGAAGCGCCGGGCGGCGGGACGGGGGCTGGAGGCGAGGACTTTTTCCGTGAAGTCATCGGTTGGGCTGAGCGGCATCCCGGCCAGCCAGGCGTCGAGTCGACGGTCGAACTCGTCCTCGGCCAGCGTTCCGGTGTCCCTGGCGCGGAGGCGGGCGAGGGTTTTCTCGGTAAAATTGGCCGAGGGGCGCAGGGGCTGACTGCCCAGCAGCCGCTCAAGCGGGTCTTTGCCTGTGTGGTCTGCGTTCATGAGGCGTGGTAAAAGTCTTTCAGTTCGGTTTTGAGGCGCTGCCGGGCGCGGTGAATCCAGCTTTTGACGGCGGTTTCGGTGGCGTCCATGGCGGCGGCGATTTCTTCGTAACTGAGCTCCTGCTGTTTGAGCAGGAGAATGGCGGTGCGCTGGTTTTCGGGCAGGGTTTCGAGGGCTTTTTCAAAGGCTTCCTCGATCTCAAGCATGGCCAGGCGGTCTCGGCCCGGCGTCTCGGCCGGGAGGTCGGCCGGATCGACGGCTTCCAGCGGCTTGCGCGACTGGCGACGGTATTCGTTAATCAGCAGCCGGCGGGCGATGTGAAAAAGGTAGGTGGAGAATTTCGCCTTCGGCTCGTAGCCGGCCGCCGCCCGGTGCACCCGGATGAAGACCATTTGAGCCAGGTCCTCGGCCTGTTCCGCCGAGCCGAGCGAGCGGTAAAAGAAATTGATGAGCGGCGTCTGCCATTTTTCGATGAGCATGCGCAGGGCCTGCTCGCTCCCGCCGGCGGCTTCCAGCATGAGGGAGGCGTCGGGATCGTCACAGTGCTCGTTGTGGGCGGGCATTGCGGATACACTAGGCATTGTCTGGGCGGGCAGCCAAGCCGGAAGCGGACTGGCGATTGCATTGTTCACACTGCATATAACCCCTGCCTCACTCAAAAGTTGCAGGCCCCGGTGCGTGGCCGCACTGGATATTGAGGGGGCCGGCTGGACCAGCAATCACCCCTACGGAGCGAGAAAGGTTCTTACCCCTGCCGCTCTCGACGGGGTGTGAATAACTCGTGGATAAGAAAAAATAATTTACCCTTGTGGGAAGTTGGCCGGAGATTCCGTGCCGGTGTGAGGGAGCTTGGCGGGGTGGGCGGCTGTTATGAGATTTCGATGAAACGATCTATATTTAGTAAGAATTTTCTAATAACAGACTATATCTAGGGGCGACTGTTGACAGTCCGCGTAAGGCTGTTCAAGGTGTTTCCCGATTGCTTCGCGGGCAGTGTTACGGCCTTGTGGCTGTTGCGAATAACTCTGCTCCTCTCACCTGCCAACCCGGATTTTACGAACAAAACGCATGGAAACGACCACGATCACGATCGGAAACAAGACCTTCATCCTCGACAAAGACAAAGCCGAAAAGGCGCTCGCGGCCAAGGCGGTCGTCAATGGCCGGGATACGATGTTTTTCAACATCCTGCCGCTGAAGTACCAGTGGGCCTACGACCTCTACAAGAACATGAAGGCCAACCACTGGGAGCCCGAAGACGTGCCGATGCAGAAGGACTGTGAGCAGTGGCGGGATACCTCCGGGGCGATTTCCGACATTGACCGCTGGATCATTAAGATGGCCATCGGGTACTTCTCGGCGGCAGAGGGGATCGTCGGCGACAATATTATCCACGTCGTACGCGAGCTTGTCACCGCCTCCGAACTGAAGCTCGTGCTGGGCCGCCACGCACACGAGGAAAATATCCACGCCGACTCGCTCGTTTACATGGTCAGCTCGCTCGGGATCAACCCGCACGAGTGCGAGGCAATGTTCGCGGACATCCCCACGATTGAAAAAAAGACCCACTTCGTCGTTTCCAATTCCCGCGGGATGCGCCGTGACATCGACCTGACCCAGACCCGCAACAAGCAGGATCTGGCCAAAAACATGTTCCTCTTCGGCCAGTGCATGGAGGGGACGCAGTTCTACGGGCTGTTCGGGATGGTGCTCTCGCTCTACCGCCAGAACAAGTTCCCCGGCATCGGGCAGATGTTTCGCTACACCCTGCGCGACGAGTCCAACCACATTGAGCTGCTGCGTAATCTCTTCATCGCGCTGGTGGACGAAAACCCCGAGATGTGGACCCCGGAATTCCGCCAGGAGCTGGTGGACATGATGAAGGAAGCCATTGCCCTGGAAAAGGAATTCATCCGCGACTGCCTGCCGGTCAACGCGCTGGGCCTCTCCGCCGACGAGTTCGAGCAGTATATCGACTACATCGCCGACCGCCGTCTCGAAGGTTGCCGCCTGCCGATCCTCAACCCCGGCGTGACCAACCCCTTCCCCTGGCTCTCCGAAGCCATCGACATGAAGAAGGAGCAGAACTTCTTCGAGGGCCGCGTGACCGAGTACCAGAAGGCTTCCGCGCTGGAGTCGGTCGATGATGACGACCTCTGAGCCGACACGTCAGGCGCGGCCTCGACAACACTCGCCGGGTCCAGCATAGGAAAGCATGCCAATCTTTCTCTGGCACCGCAGTGGAGCCGGTGTTTCCGAGCGCGAAAGTACTCTAGCCATAAACAAGTCAGGCCGGGCAATTGCCCGGCCTGACTGTTTTTAAAGGAGAGGGGAAGGATGACTTCTTAAGCGAAGTCCCGGCCTTACCGGAGCCGGCGGCGGATAACCAGCAGCCCGATGGCACCTAGCCCGGCCAGCAGCGCCCAGGTGCCCGGTTCGGGGACGGCGTTGAGCTGGATATTGTCGAAGTCCACGTGGCTGGCGAATTCGAAGATACTGGTGAAGGCGATCTGGACGCCGACGCTGGCCTTGTTATCCACCGTGTCGGGCAGGGTAAAGCTCGAGGTCGTCCAGGTGTTTGCCGTTGAATCTTCGATGCCATCGTAAGCAAGCGGAGTCAGATCCTGCCAGCCGTTTCCGTCGTCCACCCAGTAGCGGATGTGCATGCGCTCACCCCAGGAGATGAATGCGTTGGAATAAGAGGCGAAGGAAAAGGTCAGGTCGCTCAGGCCGCTCATGTTGATGCCGGTGATGGTGAGCGTGTTCGTGACCCCGGAGGAGACAAACGACCCGGTCGAGATGGCGTTGTTGGGAACGTTCGCGGGGGGGATGAGGTTTTCCGTCGTGCCGGGGACGCTGGTAACCGTGTTCCAGAAGCCAAGCGGATCAATCGCCATGACGATGGTGGTCGGATTTTCCTCGGTGCCCTTTTGGCTGCCCTCGTTGATGGCCAGCTTCGTTGTGACGTCTGGATCGTCCATGTTCCAGTACGCGAGCAGGTTTTGCGCGTTGGCGTTGGCGGCCAGCCCACAGGCGGCAATGGTGAGCACAGCAACAAATTTCCCCATAAGTGCGTGTTATATAGGGGAAAAGCCTGGCATTTGTCGAGAGTGTTCTCTCATCTGTGCGCGGTGGGCTATTAGCCGTTGTGAACAGAAAGTTAAGAATTTTTGACTAAAAACGGTTTGACAGATTTGTTCACTAAATATTGTGTATGAGGCATCAGCCCGTTGGCATATCTAGTGCTCGCTCTCACTGACAGGCTTGGGGATAAGTATCAACAACTTGCCGTTGTTTTGTCCCGCCGTTTGGCGATAATACGCCCGTTTTCGACGGTGCGCACACGATACATCGGTTCTGCCCCCACCAATCATACCCGCGAGGGGACTTTGCCTCCCCTCTGCTGTTCCCGGTTTTTGAATTCTGTAAACACTTCTCTAGAAACTTCTATCTGTAAAATTGCCATATGATACGTCACTTCTCATTCGATGAAGACCTCGCCCTGAAGCGTTTTGCCGCCACCCCGGCCGAGCAGAAACCGCGCTTTAATTGGCGTGAAGTCATGGCCGACTCCTCCGTCAAGCAGCCCGCCGTCAAGATCGAGCACGGCGGCGAGGAGCGGGATTTCGACGTGGCCGAGGTGGCCGAAATCATCGGTAACGCCCTGACCGACCTCATGCTCTCCCGGCAGGAGCAGGAGGAGAAAATCTTCACCGAGCAGAACCAGTCCTTCGTCGCCAAGGTCGCCCATGTCGTGGCCGACCGCCTGGCCCGCCAGATCAACGACGAGACTGGCATCAGCCTGACCCAGCGCGAAATCCACCAGATCATCGAGTCGGCGCTCGTCCAGCACGACGCCCATGACGTGGCCCGCAGCCTCGTGGCCAACTACTCGCGCCACGGCTCCGGTGCTGCCGAGGACGAGGAGCCGGAAATGACCGTGCGCCTCATCCGCCGTAACCGCCAGGTTGTCCCCTGGGATCCGAACAAGATCGAAGTGGCCGTGCGCAAGTCCTTCCTGGCGCTCCAGATGGATCCCGCGCCCGCCGTTGACATTGCCCGCGAGGTGACCGCCCGCGTCCGCAAGCTCGGTCAGGCCTTTGTTCATATTGAAGAGGTGCAGGACTTCGTGCAGGAGATACTGATGAAGACCGGGCACTACAAGGTGGCCGAGTCCTACATTCTTTATCGTGCCCACCGCCGCCGCCTGCGCGAGCTGGAGTCCCTCGACGGCGATGGCGAGGATTCCCGTCAGGACGCCATGATTATGGTCAAGGGCGAGGACGGTTCCTCCTATTTCTGGGACCCGGCCGAGCTGCGCAAGCGCATCGAGTTCGCCTCCATCGGGCTGGACCTGTGCCTGTCCCGCGAGGAGACCGAGGCCGAACTGCGCCGTTCGCTCTACGCCGAGATGACCCGCGAGGACCTCAAGCGCACGATCATCCTCAACGCCAAGGCCCTGATGGAGAAGGACGCCGACTTCGCGCGTTTCGCCGGTCGCATCCTGCTTTCCTATATCTATGAAGAAGTTCTCGGCTGGGACATCCTGCAGGACGGGATCGAAGGTCTCCAGCGCGCCCACCAGCAGTATTTCAAGAATTACCTCAAACGCGCTGTCGAGATTGAGCGTCTCTCGCCCGATCTGCTTGAGTACGACCTCGATCGCCTGGCCGTTGCGCTCGATCCCTCGGCCGACCTGGACTTCGACTACCTCGGCATTTCCACCATGTACGACCGCTACCTGCTGGTGGACAAGACCACCAAGCCGGCCCGCCGTCTGGAGACGCCGCAGCTTTTCTGGATGCGCGTCAGCATGGGCCTCTTCCGGGAGGAGCAGGACGACCGCGAGCATTGGGTGCTCCAGCTTTACAATCTCTATAAAAGCCGCCGCTTTTGCTCCTCCACGCCGACGCTGTTCAACTCCGGCACGCTCCACTCGCAGCTTTCCTCGTGCTACCTGTACCAGGTCAGCGACAGCATCGAAAGCATCATGGTGCGCGGTATCGCCGAAAACGCCTTCCTCTCGAAGTGGGCGGGCGGTCTCGGCGGCTCCTGGACGAGTGTCCGCGGCACCGGCAGCTACATCAAGGGCACCAACGGCGAATCCCAGGGCGTGATTCCGTTTCTCAAGCTGCACAATGACCAGCTCGTGGCCGTCAATCAGGGCGGCAAGCGCCGGGGCTCCGGCTGCGCCTACCTGGAAACGTGGCACAACGACATCACGGACTTCCTCGAGCTGCGCCGCAACACCGGTGACGACCGCCGCCGCACGCACGACATGAACACCGCGAACTGGATTCCGGACCTGTTCATGAAGCGCATGGAGGCCCGCGAGGACTGGACCCTTTTCCGCGCCAATGAGACCCCCGATCTGCACGAGTCCTACGGCAAGGCTTTCGAGGAAAAATATCTAGCTTACGAGGCCGCCGCCGACCGGGGCGAAATCTGGGGCCAGAAGGTCAAGGCCATCGACCTGTGGAAGTCCATGCTGCGCATGCTCTTCGAGACGGGCCACCCGTGGATTACCTTTAAGGACCCGTGCAATGTCCGCAGCCCGCAGGACCACGCCGGGGTCATTCACAGCTCCAACCTCTGCACCGAGATCACGCTCAACACCGGTCCCGACGAGACCGCCGTCTGTAACCTCGGCTCGGTCATCCTCGACTCGCACCTCGACCGCGACGGTCAGCTCGACCTGGAAAAGCTCCGCGAAACCGTCCGCATCGCCGTTCGCGCGCTCGACAACGTGATCGACATCAACTTCTACCCGACCGGCCCGGCCAAGAACGCCAATTCGCGCCACCGCCCCGTCGGTCTCGGGGTCATGGGCCTGCAAAACGCCCTCTATAAGCGCGGTGTTTCCTTCGCCAGCCAGGAGGCGGTCGAGTTCAACGACGAGTTCATGGAGGCCATCGCTTACTACGCCTATGAGGCGTCGAGTGACCTGGCCGCCGAGCGCGGCAGCTACTCCACCTTCAAGGGCTCGAAGTGGGATCGCGGCCTCATGCCGCAGGACACGCTCGACCTGCTGGAGCAGGAGCGTGGCCAGCGCATCGATGTGCCCCGTACCGCCCGCATGGACTGGGACTCCCTGCGCTCCAAGATCCAGAAGCAGGGCATGCGCAACAGCAATGTCCTCGCCATCGCCCCGACCGCGACCATCTCGAACATCATGGGCACCAGCCCCTGCATCGAGCCCTACTACAAGAACCTCTACGTCAAGAGCAACCTGGGCGGCGACTTCATCGTACTCAATCCGGCGCTGGTCAAGGACCTCAAGGCCCTCAACCTGTGGGACCAGGATATGATCGATCAGCTCAAGTACTTCGACGGCGAGCTGGACAACATCGAGGGCATCCCCGAGGACATCCGCGCCAAGTACGCCACCGCCTTCGGCATCGATTACCAGTGGTTCATCGACGCGGCGGCCCGTCGTCAGAAGTGGATCGACCAGGCGCAGAGCGTGAACCTCTTCCTGAGCAAGCCCGACCTGAAGGCCCTCTCGCACATGTACCGCGACGCCTGGCACAAGGGCCTCAAGACCACCTACTACCTGCGCACGCAGCAGGCCTCCAACATCGAGAAGTCCACTGTCTCGGTGAAGAAGGAAAATCGCGGCGCGACCGGCACCCAGGCCGAGGGCAAGCGCACCTACTCCGAGGAGGAGAAGCGCGCCTGCTCGCTGGAGGCCATGCGCAACGGCGAGGAGTGCGAAGCCTGCCAGTAACACCCGGTGGTGGACAGTTTTCCCAAGCAGAGGTAGATACGCAGACTGACAAACTGACTGAAACACTTCGGGCGGCCCCTTCAGCAAGGGCCGCCTTTTTTGTGTCCACTCGCCGGGCCGTGTCACGTGCATACGTGACATGCCGAGTTCTGGAATCGTGCTATAATGTTGACGCTGTATTCAGTGTTAAACCCGAAGCCCCAACAACCCTCACCCCATCGCATGCCCAATGAAAATCCCTGCTAACACACGTCCTTTTTCTGTTTCACGCTCCTGGTTTGCGGCCGCCGGTCTGCTGGCCAGCCTCAGCCTTGCCCCCGCGTATGGTGCGAATATCGACTTGGGGACCAGTGGTGACTGGTCAGTTCCTGGTAACTGGGTTGGCGGTGTACTCCCGTCCGATCTTGATACTGCTGTTATTAAGAATGACCTCACTGCCACGATCGGGTCCTATACCGTGACGGTAAATGGTGCCACCGTAGGTACCACTTCTAATAATTCGACCGTAGGTACATTGAACGTCAATACTGGAGGAGCGCTCGTCACGGTTGGCTCCCATCTTACCGTGGGGAATCGTGGTATCGGTACTGTGAATGTAAATGGGGGAACGATCAACGCCGGCGGTGCTAGCGTAAACAAAGATATCTGGCTTGGTCAGAATAGTAATTCATCCGACAGTGGAAGCGGTACGCTCAACCTATATAGTGGGACTGTGACGACAAGAACGCTTATGCTGGGGCGATCAAATGGAAATTACTATTATAGTGAAGGGTTTCTTAATATATACGATGGGTCGCTGACTGCCAGTGTGCTGAGCGTGGGGCTTACGACCAATTATTCCGTAGCTACCTATGGTGAGATCCTGATCAGTGGTGCGTTGGCTACGGTAACAGTGAACGGAGATATTGTTTTGGATAACTCGAAGATCACCTATGCGCTGGCCGATGAAGGTGTCACTAAAATCACCGCAACCGGTAATGTCACTCTCGCTGGCGAACTGGCGCTCGAGGTACTGAGCGGCGTAGGCGTGCTCCCCAGCTCGATCATCCTGCTTGAGACCGATACCTCACAAACAATCACGGGTACCTTTGACGGCTACACTTCCGGCGAGACCTATACGTGGGGAAGTATCACGGGAACCTACGTCATTGATGATGTTCTGAAGCAGGTGCGTATTGATAATATTTCAATCCCCGAGCCGGCTTCGACTGCCCTTATGGTCGGCGGGCTGGCTGCGTTGCTGGTTTTCCTGCAGCGCCGTCGTCGCCGCTAGAACCGGTTGGTTGACTTGTAAGTTTGATCAGGATTGCCGAGGGGCAGGGAGTGATTCCTGCCCCTCGCTGTTTTCAGGGCCTTTTTCGTTTAGTTGATCCGGTCCTGAAGCCTGGTATTTGCGATTGGAGAAACTAACTTTGCAATAGAAAGTTATTGTATTGACTTCTTGGTTTGCGATGCAAAGTATTTGCGCATGGCGACTATAAAAACGTTGTGTGTAGGGGAGTCGCGCCGCTGCGGCGCATGGGAGGAACGCTTTTTGTCGCCAAGCGGGATGCTGGTGCGGTGCGTTCGCCTTCGGCGGATGATCGCAACGAAGGGAGCGGAATGGAGAAACGGATTTCCCTACGAGGGGGATGCGGCTGAAGTGCTTGAATTGGCCGGGCTGTGGAGTCGGAGCGAGTGGGGACGGTTCCTCCTCCGCCTCGGAGATGTCACCCCGGGAGACCGGATCAGCTGGCGTCTGCGCAAACTGCGGAGAATAGCCGGAGAGATTGCCCGGGCTGACTTGCTAATCTGCGACGAGGAGCAGTCCTGTGTTTACCGGATTCAACTGTGTCGTCCCGGAGGGTACCGTCATGGATAACCGTACTCCGATCAAACAGCCGGTACCGTCAGCGCTCCCCCTCCTGGCTGAAGTGCCGCTGCGACGCTTCGAGCCGGTAGCAGGTGCGGCGCGTATGGCGTTTTTTCTGGTCGGGCTTGTGGCACTGGGAAACTGGCTGCTGTGGGAGCAATTGCCTGGGGCTGGCTCCGGCCTCTACGCGCTGTGTCTGGGGGGAGCTATTTTGCTTAATCGCCCCGGTCTGAAATCCTCGCCGCGCCACGCGGTGATGCTGACGCTGCTGGTGCTCGCCGCTGTGCAAACGGCAATCCGGCCCAGCATGAGCAACGCGCTTGTCTCTTGGGGACTTCTACTGGTCCTGGCCGGGGATACAGGTTTACCGGGATTGAAGCCGGTTTGGCTGCGGTGGTTGCGGGTTTGTGTGGCGGCAGTGGAGTTTGTGGCCGCGTGGGTGGTTTTCATCCGCAGTCTCTATTGCCGTATGGCGGATGGGGGTGGACGGATTGGAGGCCAGGTTGCCCGCGTCTGGAACGCCTCATGGCTGGCGCTTTTGCTGGCGGCAGGGTTTGGGGGCCTTCTTGTCTCGGGGAACGCCGTCCTGAAAAACGTATTCGAAAAATTATACACATGGCTTATCCGGGCAGAGTGGGACATTCCAATGCCGGGGTTTGTGCAGATTCTTTTCTGGGGAGCGCTGGCAACGGCGGCGCTCGTGCTGCTGCTGCCGCGCGCGGGCAAGTGGACGGGCGCGCGCTGCCGACAGGAGGTGCCGTCTTTTGAAGTGAAGGATCCGCAGCTGGCCCGGCTGAGGTCGCTGCTCGCCTTTGCTGCCGTGAACGTGATTTTTCTTCTCGTTAACAGCCTCGATGTCTTCGTGCTGTGGCTGGATGGACGGTTGCCAGAAGGTGTGGGTTATGCGAGCTACCTGCACAGTGGCGTGTGGAGCCTGATCTTCGCGGTACTGCTTTCGGCGGTTGTAATGACTCTGATCTTTCAACAGGACGCCTCGGTTTCACATTCGCGGTGGCTGAAGGGGCTCGCGCTGGTGTGGATCGGGCAAAATTTGTTTCTCGTACTGGGCGTGGTGCTGCGTCTTGCGCTCTATATCGATGCCTATACCTACCTGACGCCAAGGCGTGTTTATGTAGTGGTTTTTCTGATACTGGTGGTAGCCGGGTACGGGCTGTTGACGCGGCATATTTTCTTCCGACGGAGCCTGAAACAACTCTTGCTTGGCAACGTGCTGGCGGTCTTTGTCCTGTTCTACCTCTTGCAGTTCGTCAATGTGCCGCGCTTGGTGGCGGATTGCGATTACCGAAAGTGGTTGGAAAATCCCGAGGTAAACATTGTGCAATCCGACCTGGAAGGTGTGCTGGGCGTGGAGATGATTCCGTTGCTGATCCGGGTGGCCGAGAGCGGCTTGGAGGTCGAGGCCGTGAGCGACGCGCAAAACGAACTCCGTTTCGGGGACGAGTTTAAAAGTTATGACGCGTGGTGGCTGCTGGCTGACTGGCAGTCGTGGACACTGCACCGCGCTCAACTCGCATCGTTGTTAGAGGCGTATCGCGAGGAGAATTTGAATTGAGAAAAGTGCGCGCGTTGTCATCATGAACCCTATGCAACACCCGATCCACCAGGCCCTGCGCGAAGTGCGCGAACTGCGGCAGCGCATCCTGGAGAAGCAGCGTTTCAAGGGCTACTCCGGGCGCGCGCGCGCGCTGGGCGGCTGCGTGGCGCTGGTGATGGGGCTGCTGCTGGCTGGCGGTTTTTTACCCGACACGCCACGCGTCAGCCTGTTGGGATGGGGACTTGTCCTGCTGGCGGCGTTGGCGCTCAACTTCGGGGCGCTCGTGTACTGGTTTCTTTATGACCCCGAGGTCGAGCGCGACTGGCGCCGGTTGAAACCGGCCCTGGAGGCGATGCCTGTCCTCGCAGCCGGGGCGGCGCTTACGGTGGCGCTGGTGCGTGAGGGGCAGCTAGATCTTTTGTTCGGCCTGTGGATGACCCTCTACGGCCTGGTTAACTTCACCTCCCGCCGAATTCTCCCGCGCAACATTGTCTGGGTCGGCGCGTACTACCTGCTGGCCGGGGCCGTGTGCCTGCTGCACCCCGCCATCGGCTTCCATCAACCGCTGGTGATGGGGGGCGTATTTTTCGTGGGCGAGTGGTTCGGCGGGCTTGTCCTGCATTTCGACGAACGCACCAACAGCGTGTGGGCTTTCTTTGGCCTGCCCAATCCCCCTCAACGTCACGATGGCTAGATCCACCAATCCGATCGACAATCTCGAGCGCAGCATGCACGAGCCCAAGCGGCTCGCGATCCTCTCTACCGTGGCCTCAGAGCCCGAGGGCGTGAGCTTCGCCGAACTCAAGGAGAGCTGCGAACTGACGGACGGTAACCTCAACCGTCACCTCAAGGTGTTGGAAGAGGAGAGTATCGTGCGCTTGAAAAAAATCACCGGCGAGGGGCGGGCGCGTACCATGGTCATCATGACTGCTGCCGGGCGAAAAAAATTCATCGCCTATCTGGACTCGCTGGAAGCCGCGCTGGTGCAGGCGGCCCAGTCGGCGGGAAGGCCGGTTAACCTGGGACATGTTTCCGGGGCGAATCCCCGGCCTGCGTAAAGAAGCTGTGTACCGTGCGTGTGTACGATCACGCACGTCTTTAACCCTGGAAGCCGTACTCGTCGAGCATGTCCGAGACGAGGTCGCGTAGGGGCGGCTTTTCCGCCAGGGAGGGGAGGCTCTCCACGCTGCATCCGAGGTAACCGAGCATGGTGCTGAACGCGCCCGTGCGCTGGTTCTGCTCCAGCCAATCATAGAAGTATTCCAGCGCCTCGACCCATTCGCCCAGATCGTAGGGGGAGTCGTTGACCTGCTCGGCCAGCCGGGTGAAGCCGTTGGCGTCATCCGGGTTTTCCTTGGCGTGCTGGTCGAGGGCCTCGACCAGCATGGCAAACTGCCGGGGGCTTTCGCAGGCTTCGGCCAGTTGGCGGAAGGAACGCTCGCCAAGGCGGGCTTCGTCCTGGAGGCTGCGGCCTTCGGAAAGGGCGTCGAGCCACTGCATGTAGGCGTGGCCGGTGGCGTTGGCGCGGGCTTGAGCCAGGTTTTTCATAAGCGGGTGGAGAGGGCTTGTCTGCGTCGCGGGTGCGGTGCTAGGGTTTAGCGCAAGAAAGATTGGCCTCGACTATAGACGCTCGCGGGCGACTTTCAAACCCACAAACGCCCTAACTTTGAATTCGTTTCCCCCCTATGATTAAACCCGGCGATAAACTCGACACCGACCTCGAACTCCAGGCCGTTATCAATGGCGAGACCCGTGCCTGCAAGCTCTCGGACCTGCTCAAACGGCGGACGATCATCTCTATCTACATGAAAAACAACACCGGCGGCTGCGACCTGCAAACGCACGCGCTGGCACAGACGGTGGAGGACTTCGACCAGCTAGGCTGGGACATCATCGCGGTGAGCAAGGATACCTGCGGTTCGCATCAGAAATACGCGCAGAAGCAGGGAATCGGTTTCGCCCTTGTATCCGATCCTGAATACAAAATCGCCACAGCGGCGGATGCGCTGGTCGAGAAGTCGATGTACGGGCGCAAGTTCACTGGCCCGGCCCGCTGCGCGCTGCTCGTGGAAGCGGACGGCACCGTGCTGGGCGTGATCGAAAAGATCAACACCAAGGCTCACGCCGAGGAGTTGAAGGCGCTCATCGCGCGGATCGGGTAGGGCTACTGCGCCAGCACGTAGTCGAGCCACTTGGCCATCTCTTCGACAGGGCGGCCCTTACGGGCGGCGTAGTCCGCGAGTTGGTCGCGGCCGATAGGGCCGGCGTTGAAGTAGCGGGCCTGCGGGTGCGAGAAGTACAGGCCGCTGACCGAACTGGGCGGGTTCATGGCCTTGTTTTCGGTGAGCTGGATGCCGGTGCGGACCTCGGCGTCGAGGAGTTCCCAGAGGGTGTCCTTCTCCGTGTGATCGGGGCAGGAGGGATAACCGGCGGCGGGGCGAATGCCCCGGTATTGTTCCTTGGTCATCCAGGCGACATAGGGATTGACCGTGCCGGGGTCGGCAGGCAGCGAGTCGGCGGCGCTGAAGCCTTCCTCAAGCCCGTAGCCAAGCTCATCGCGGACGAGTTTGTGCAGGTACTCGGCGGCGGCTTCGGCGATGCGGTCGCCGATGGCCTTGATCATGATAGCGGTGTAGTCGTCCTTTTTGTCCTGAAAGGTCTTCGCGTACTGCTCGACCTCGAAGCCCGCTGTCACCGCGAACGCCCCTACGCTGTCCATGCGGCCCGAGCTTTGCGGCGCGACGAAGTCAGACAGGCAGAGGCAGGTCTGGCTTTCGCCGACTTTTTCCTTCTGCTGGCGCAGGAAGTGGAGGGTTTTTAGCGGAGTCTTGCTGTCGCTGTCATGGAAAATCACTACGTCGTCTCCGTTGCTCTGAGCGGGCCAGAAGCCGGTCACGCCGCGGCAGTGGAAGCGCTGGTTCGAGATGATGTCGGCGAGGAGCTTTTGCGCCTCGGCGTAAATGATGCGGGCCTGTTCGCCGTAGGTCTTGTGCTCAAGGATGGCGGGGAAGACGCCTTTGAGCTGCCAGGACCAGAAGAAGGGGGACCAGTCGATGTACTCGGCCACGCGCTCCAGCGGAAGCTCGTGCGTGGTCAGCCCGGTGCGAGGCGGTTGGGGGATGTCCACCGTGGCCCAGTCGGTTTGCTCGGGGTGGGCGCGGGCTTCCTCAATGGAAAGCAGCTTCGTGCGCTCGGCGCTCTTGGCAAAGCGGGCGCGGTGCTTTTCGTGTTCGGCGTTGAGGTCGGCGATAAAGGTGTCGCGGGTCTTGGCGCTCTTGAGCTGGTTGCAGATGCCGACCACGAGCGAGGCGTCGGGCACCTGCACGACGGGTTTCTCGTAGTGAGGGGCGATCTTGATCGCGGTGTGGGCCTTGCTGGTGGTGGCCCCGCCCACGAGCAGCGGCACGGTGAAGCCCTGGCGCTGCATTTCCTGCGCGTTGTGGATCATCTCGTCGAGCGAGGGCGTGATGAGCCCGGACATGCCGATGATATCGGCTTTTTCCTTTTTGGCGGCTTCGAGAATCTTGTCACAGGAAACCATGACTCCCAGGTCGATGACTTTCCAACTGTTGCACCCGAGCACGACGCTGACGATGTTTTTGCCGATGTCGTGCACGTCGCCCTTGACCGTGGCGATGACAAAGGTGCCCGCCGAGCTGGACTCGCCGTCGGCCTTCTCAGCCTCCATGTAGGGGGTCAGGTAGGCGACAGCGCGCTTCATCACGCGGGCGCTCTTGACCACCTGCGGCAGAAACATCTTGCCCTCGCCGAAGAGCACGCCGACGACCTTCATGCCGTCCATGAGCGGCCCCTCGATGACGTGGAGCGGGCGGCCGTACTTCTGACGGGCCTCCTCGGTGTCCTCCTCCACGAAGTCGCCGATGCCCTTGACCAGCGCGTGGGAGAGGCGCTCCTCGACCGTGCCGTCACGCCAGGCCTGATGGGTGCTGGCGTCGTCCTTGCCCTTTTGGCCCTTGAATTGTTCGGCGTACTCAATGAGACGCTCGGTGGCGTCGGAGCGTCGGTTCAGGAGCACGTCCTCGACGTAGGTGAGCAGTTCCTTGTCCACCTGGTCATAGACCTCGATCATTCCGGCGTTGACGATGCCCATGTCCAGCCCCGCATCGACCGCGTGGTAGAGGAAGGCCGCATGCATGGCCTCGCGGACGCGGTTGTTACCCCGGAAGGAGAAGGAAATGTTACTGACGCCGCCGCTGGTTTTGGCGAGGGGGCAGGTAGCCTTGATCTCGCGCACAGCCTCAATGAAATCGACCGCGTAGTTGTTGTGCTCATCCATGCCGGTGGCGACGGTGAGGATGTTCGGGTCGAAAATGATGTCCTCAGCCGGGAAGCCGACATCCTCGGTGAGTATCTTGTAGGCGCGCTGGCAGATGCGGACTTTTTCCTCACGCGTGGCGGCCTGGCCCTGCTCGTCGAAGGCCATCACGACGATGGCCGCGCCGTAGCGGTGGCAGAGCTTGGCGCGCTCCTTGAAAACCTCTTCGCCTTCCTTCAGGCTGATGGAGTTGACGATGCCCTTGCCCTGGATGCACTTGAGGCCGGTCTCGATGACGGACCACTTGGAGGAGTCGATCATGACCGGGATGCGCGAGATGTCGGGCTCGCCGGCCAGGAGATTGAGAAAGCGCTGCATGCAGGCCTCGCTGTCGAGCAGGCCCTCGTCGAAGTTCACGTCGAGGATGTTCGCGCCGTTCTCGACCTGCTGGCGGGCGACTTCGACGGCCTCGTCGAACTTGTCTTCTTTAATGAGTTTGCGGAAACGGGGCGAGCCGGTGACGTTGGTGCGCTCGCCGATAATGAAAAAACGCTGGGCGTTGCTGGTGCTCATCGGGTGGTGGAGGAAATTATTTTAACGGATTGCGGGCGGGAAGCGCCGGGCTCAGTCGATGGTAAGACCTTCGAGGCCGGAGAGGCGCAGGTGCGGGGCGAAGCTCGGGACCTTGCGCGGCGGGTATTTCGAGGCTTCCTTGACCACGGCGGCGATGTGCGCGGGCGTGGTTCCGCAGCAGCCGCCCACGATGTTGATGAAACCGCTGGAGGCGTATTCGCCCAGGGCGGCGGAAATGCTCTCGGGTGTTTCGTCGTAGCCGGTGGGGGCGAGCGGGTTGGGCAGACCGGCGTTGGGGTAGCAGGAGGTGTAGCAGTCGGCCAGCGAGGAAAGCTCCTTCATGTACGGGCGCATGAGGTCGGCCCCGAGTGCACAGTTGATGCCGACCGAGAGCGGCGCGGCGTGCCGGATGGAGTGCCAGAACGCCTCCACCGTCTGCCCCGAGAGAGTGCGGCCCGACTGGTCGGTGATGGTGACCGAGATCATGACGGGCAGCCGCTCTTCGCGGGTGTCGAAGAATTGCTCGATGGCAAAGAGGGCGGCCTTGGCGTTGAGGGTGTCGAAGATGGTTTCTACCAGCAGGAGGTCGGCCCCGCCGTCCACGAGGCCGCGGATCTGCTCGGTGTAGGTCGCCACGAGGCCGTCGAAGGTGACGTTGCGGAACTCCGGGCGCTCGACATCGGGCGAGAGCGAGCAGGTGCGGTTGGTCGGGCCGATAGACCCGGCCACGAAGCAGGTGCGCTCCGGGTGCTCGGCCACAAACTCGTCGATGGTTTTGCGGGCCAGCTCGACTGCGGTCTTGTTCAGGTCGTAAACGATGTGCTCGAGCCCGTAGTCGGCCTGGGCGATGGAGGTGGCGGAGAAAGTGTTCGACTCGATGATGTCGGAGCCTGCCTCCAGGAAGGCGCGGTGGATGCCGGCGATGACGTCGGGCCGGGTGAAGACGAGCAGGTCGTTGTTGCCCTTGAGGGGCTTTTCGGCGTCCTTGAACTTGTCCCCACGGAAGTCTTCCTCCGTGAGCTTGTGCTGCTGGATCATGGTGCCCATGGCCCCGTCGAGGAAGACGATGCGCTGCTGCAAAAGATCAAGAAGCTGTTGGCCACGCGCCGACAGCGGTTTGTCGTGAGAAGATGTTTTCATGCCTGAGTTCGCATCAACATATCCGGATGGATTGATGCATGGCAAGCCCGAGTTGAGATTTTTATGTGCATGCCGAGTGGGCTTGAAGTGTGCGCCGCTTGTGCCCATGTTCAAGGCCGGATGCGTAAGAAGTTGATCATCACCATCGTGATCCTGGCCGTGATTGTGGCGGGGCTGTGGTCGATCCTGGGCTGGTATAAAGGGGAACAGCAGGCCGATTTGCTGCGACAGGCACAGGTGGATTATGAGGCCGGGCACAGGGACTGGATGATTGACCGGTTGCGTGAGGCCCTCGCGCTCGCTCCCAACAATCTGGAGGCACTGGCGACGCAGGCCCGGTTGCTGGACGCGGTTGACGACCCGGCGTGTCTCAATGCCTATCGTCGCCTGAGTGAGCTTCAGCCTGCTGACCAGGAGGCGCTGACGGCGTGGCTGGCAGCGCTGGTCCGCTATGAACGCACCTCGGAGGCAATCGAAGTTTACGAGCAAATGGCTGGCGGGAAGAGTCCGCTGGCCCCGACTGCCGGGTTCTCACGGCTGGGGGCGAATCTGGCCGGTTCGGCGGGCGATACCGCTGCCCAACTGCGTTACCTGCGGGAGGCTTACCAGCGTGACCCGGAGGATGTCGAAACCGGCCTGGGGCTTTCACTGGCGGAGGCGCAGTCGCTCCCGGTGGCAGAATTGGCCCCCACGCAAGCCCGGCTGGCAAAGCTCCTCGACCGGCCCGAAGTCCGGACGCAGGCGGCGGCTCTCCTGCTGGCGATCGAGGCGCAGGCGGGGGATCAGGCGGCTCTGCAGGCATCTGCCGAGCACATCTGGGAACTGGGCTACGACGATGTTGAACTGCGCTTGCTGGCGCTGGACGCGTTTTACCAAATTGACCGCGAACTTTTTGAGAAAAAGCTGGCTCTCCTGCTGGACCGGGAGCAGCGCGACAACGAGAGTCTGACCGCGATTTTTGACTGGCTGCTCGCTCATGAGGAGTACGACACGATCATCCGCATGGCGACGGAGGAGGGGGCGAGCATGGGGAACCTGAAACGTCCCCCCGTGGCCAACCGCGTGGTCGAGGCCATGATCCTGACCGACCAGCTCAAAGCCCTGCGCCGCTACAACGCCGGGGTGGCCTGGACCGGGGCCGAGGGTTTCGCTTCGCTGCTCCCGCCGTTGGTCAGCACGCTGGACCGGGAGAAGGCCCGCGACTTTCCGAACCCGTCCTTCACCCGTTGGCTGGCGGTGGCCACGCTGCCGCAGTTGCGGGAGATCCTCCCGGTGACCGAGCGGCTGGACTTTCCGGCCGAACGGGCCGCCATCCTGCAGGAAATTATCCGTGACGATCCGTGGGATCGTGAGGCGTACCGGCAGCTTTACGCCATGCGCTCGGCGGAACGGGATTCGCTCGGGATGCTCAAGCTCTTGCAGGAGGAGCGGGCGAACTTCCCGCAGGACCGCGAGATCGCGGACGAATATGCCTGGATCACGCTCGTGCTCAATGTGGACCGGCGCGGCTCCGAGCAGATCGCGAAGCTGAACTTCAGCTCAGATCCGACCGACCCGGAATTTCGGGTGACCTGGGCGCTGGCCCAGTGCTTGTCCAAAGACCCGACTGCCGCCCTGAAAACCCTGGAGCCCCTGAAGGAACCCGGCGTGCGCGCCCGACTGGTAAAGGCGCTTGCCTACCGGCTACTCGATGACAAGGCGGCCTCCGACGAGGTGCTGGCCGGGGAAGATATGGCAAACTTGTTGCCGGATGAACGGCGGTTGGTTTTGGAGTCGCGTCCGCTGCCCAAAGACGACTAGCCTGCGCGCCATATGTCGAGTGTATGGGAGCAATTGCAGGAGCGCCTGCCCGCCGTCCCGGCGGAATCCTGGGAGAAACTTGCCCGTTGGGCGGAACTGATGCGCGAGTGGAACGAACGCGTCAACCTCGTCTCGCGCAAGGATATCGACCAGCTAGAGATCCACCACCTCGCGCCCTGTCTGGCCGTGACCACCGACCTGAAGCTCATGAACGGCGCTCGCGTAATCGACGTGGGCACTGGCGGCGGTCTGCCCGGCATTCCCATGGCCATCTGCTACCCGCAGGCGCGCTTTACGCTGGTGGATTCCGTGGGCAAGAAAATCCGCGTGGTCGAGGATATCGCCGCCCGGCTTGACCTCAAAAACGTCGAAGTGCGCAACTGTCGCGTCGAGACGATGAAGAGCAAGTTCGACTTTGTGACGGGCCGCGCGGTCACGGACCTGGCTGCGTTCATCAACTGGATCCGCCCCTTGCTCAATCGGGGCAGCAAGCACTCGCTGGCCAACGGGCTGCTCTACTGGCGCGGGGGCGACGTGCAGGCCGAAGCCGCCGGGCTGCGTTCGCGGCTCACGCGCACCATCAGCCTGGAGGAGCGCTTGGCCGATCCGTATTTCGAGAGCAAATACATCCTGCACTTCCGCACCGAGGAGCTTTACCGCGAAGTGACGGAGAAACCGGTCTGAGGTTTTCGGGGGGGATTTTTTTTAGTTAACCACAGAGGACACAGAGATTTTTGTTAAGGGAGACGTCTTGGGACATCTTCCTCGCTTTGCGGCCTTCCTGTTAGAGCGGTTTCAATAAAGCCGCAGCCATCACTGGAAGGTCAAATGGCTAAATGTTGTTTTCTACGTTTCGCATCCAACAATCAACCATTGGCCATTTAACCATTTAGCCATTATGGCTACAGTGCTTTTTAAGGGGCTCGTAATCATAAGAAAAGCAAAGGCACGGCCACTTTGTGTTCCCTTTGTGTCTTTGCGCCTTTGCGGTCAAAAACAGAAACCGCCGTTAGCGACGATGAGGCGGGCAGTGCCGCGCCTGTTTTCTACGGGTTGTTCTGCCCGGCGAGCAGGTGGGCGAAGAAGCCGTCGAGCTTGGCCAGTTCCTCGAAGGAGCCGCTTTCCTTGACCACGCCCTTGTGCAGGACGACGATCCGGTCCGCCTCCCGCACGGTGGAGAGCCGGTGGGCGATGGTGATGACGGTGCGGCCCTCGGCCAGGTTGGCCAGGGCGGCCTGGACCTGACGTTCGCTCTCGTAGTCGAGCGCGGAGGTGGCCTCGTCGAGGATGAGGATGCGCGGGTTGCGCAGCAGGGCGCGGGCGATGGAAATGCGCTGGCGCTGGCCGCCGGAGAGGCTGACCCCGCGCTCCCCGACCTTGGTTTCATAACCCTGGTCGAGTTGCTCGATAAAGCCGTCGGCGTAGGCCAGACGGGCGGCTTCGCGGACCTCCTCCTCGGTGGCGTCGGGGCGACCGAAGCGGATGTTGTCGGTGATGGTGCCCGAGAGCAGCAGGCTGTCCTGCATGACGATCGCACAATTGCGGCGGAAGGCGCGCATGGCGATGCGCTCCTGCGGCATGCCGTCGATGAGGATACGGCCCTCGCGCGGGGCGTAAACCCCGAGGATGAGGCTGACCAGCGTGCTCTTGCCCGAGCCGGAGGGGCCGACGAAGGCCACATGCTCGCCGGGCTTGACGGTGAGCGAGAAGTGCTGCAGCACGTCGGGCTTGCCCTCTTCGTAGGCGAAACTCACGTCCTCAAAGGTGATCTCCCCACGCAGATGCTTAAAGGTGTAGTCGCCGGTCCACTTCTCGACGTAGCCGCTGTCGAGCAGTTCGCAGATGCTGCGGTAGCTTTCCTGCCCCAGGTAGTACTGCTGGCTGAAGGCGGTGATCTGGTTGATCGGGCGCAGGATGATCGGCAGCGAGGCCTGAAAGGCAACCAGGGTGCCGATGCTGGCGTGCCCGGTGATGACGAGGATCGCGCTCAGGGCGATGACGATCACCGAGAGTACTTCGGTCGAGACGAAGCTGAAGGTGCCGAAGTTCTGGTTGAGCAGGATCTGGCGCTCGCGCCCCTCGCGGAAGCCCTCGCTGTGTGTGTCCATATAGCTGTGGACGGCCTGTTCTTCACCCAGACTGCGCACCAGCCGCAGGGCCGAGATATACTCACTGGCCGCCCCGGTGAGGCGTTCGCGGGCCAGCCGCACGTTGCGGTTGGTCTGCATGATGCGCTTCATGAACAGCCAGCGCATGACGAAGATCAGCGGCACCACGCAGATGATGACGGCCGAGAGCAGCGGGCTGATGAAGATTAAAATGACAATCAGGCTTCCGGCGTAGAGGAGTTCAGGCAGGATGGTGTTGATGATCGGGATGAGCGCACCCTCGACCTGCTGGGTGTCGAAGGCGTACTTGGAGAGCAGCCGCCCGGTCTTGGTCCGGTCGAGGAACCCGAAATGCATGAACTGGAGCTTGTGGAAAATCCGCGCCCGCAGGTCCAGCAGCATGGTCGGGATGCGCATGGAGACGAGTTTGTTGCCGCCCCGGGCGAAGACCATGTGCAGCGCGATCAGCGCCAGGATGACGCCGCTGAGCAGGAAGACCAGGCCGATGTCCTTGCCCGCGAGGGCGTGGTCGATGATGGCTTTGGTTACCATCGGGATCGGCGCGATAGCCAGCGAGCGGATCATGGTCAGCACGAGAATGCCGCCGAGGCGCTTGCGCTCGCTCCAGATGAATTCAATCAGGCCGGGCTCCTTGCGTCCGGGCGGTGGGTGGGCTGCTGCGTTCATGGTCGGCGGCTGGGCCGCTTGTCGGAGCCGTTGCGGGGGAGGCTTTGCGCGGGTTGATGGAAGCGCAGGCGCCGGGCAACGGACTTCGATCCTCCTTTGCCGTCCAAGGATGCCGCCGCTCTCCGCGCACAGGCAAGCCCATTTTGGCAAAACCGTTTCGTCCGGAGGATGTTGCACCGGGGTGGGGAACTCTATGTACGGCGGCGAAGAGCGCAGAAACGCATTGCCGCGGAAGGTGAAGCCGTGCAGGCTTTTTGCCCATGACCCACCGGGAACGTCTTGAACATTACCTCAACCAGGAACCGCAGATCGACGAGTCGGCCTTCGCGCATCCGAACGCCGTCATCATGGGTGCGGTCACGCTCGCGCCGAAAAGCAGTGTGTGGCCCTGCGTGGTCCTGCGCGGCGACATCAACTCGATCGAGATCGGCGAGGGCAGCAACGTGCAGGACGGCTCCGTCGTGCACCTGGCGGACGACTACGGGGTCAAGGTCGGCAAGTACGTCACCATCGGCCACATGGCGATGATCCACGCCTGTACGATCGAAGACGAGTGCCTGATCGGGATGCACGCGACGATTCTCGACGGGGCCGTCATCGGGGCACGCTCCATCGTCGGGGCCGGTGCGCTGGTGACGAAAAACACGCACATCCCGCCCGGCTCGCTCGTGCTGGGCTCCCCGGCCAAGGTGGTCAAGACGCTCTCCGAAGAACAGCAGGCGGACATTCGCCACTGGGCCGAGAAGTACGTCGAAGTCGCCGCCTTCCACAAGGCCAAGCTGGAGCGCGACCAGAAGGAATAGGCGAGCTGAGGTTCAAACGAAAGCGCCCTGGCTGACCGACGGGTCGGGCAACATTACACCACGACAATGAAGCGGGTTCTACTTGTCACCCTCGCGGTTTCTCTCCTGCTGCTGATTCCCGCCCTCGGTATAATCAGGGGCTGCTCGCACCGGCACAACGCCATGATGATAGAGTTGTTTCCCGATAAGTACTATGCCTACGTGCATACCACAGGTGCGCATCCGGTTACCTGGAGCGAGTTTGCCCGCTGGTTTGAGGGCAACGGGACTCCTCTGGGATGGACGGCTGAGGACTTGAGCGCGACATTCCGCCTGCCGGTGGAGGCTGCGGATGGGCGGTTGCTCATCATCGCCCCCCGCTACACGGATTTGCAGGAATACGTTGACCGGCGGATGTCTGAGGCGAGCCGTCCGAATTTCAAGGCGGACTGGTCAGGGGACAACTCCCGACAAGACGAGACCCAACCGGATTGACGGGTTCGGTCGTGTCATGTTGGTCAAGTTCCTGCATCATTTGGGTATGCACTCAGTTTTGATGCCTCAGGGTCCGGCTGGATCAGCAATCAGGGGTAGCGGCCTTTATGGACGCGTAGGGGAACTTTGTTCCCCTCAGTGCCACCGGGTGCAACCCGGCGGCGCGGGCTTGGTCAAAGCGTCGGCCACGACCTTGAGCGCGGCGAGATGGGCGTTAACCCGGGTGTCGAGATCGCGGGCACTGGGGGCCTCGACGGTATAGACGGCGGGGCAGAGTCCTTCGCCGAGGTAAAGGGCTTCGGCCCAGCCGCCGCCGAGGTCTTCGGGTTTGACCGTGCCGGGGCGGCTGGAGATCAGCCCTCGGTCGGCGGGGCGGTCTTCGATCACGGGGGCCAGGTCGAGCCCGCAGATGGGCTCCGCCGCTTCAAGGATGGCGCGGCCCAGGCCGGGCTTGCCGCGTTCGACGTGTTCATAGACGTAGTAGCCCGCGCTCTCCCAGTCTTCGTGCAGGCACAGGGCCAGGTCGTAGCGCAGAGCGAGCTTTTTCAGGCAGGCGAGATGGGCGCGCACATGCGGCGAGGACAGGGCGAGGTAGTCGCGGTTGAGGTCGCCGTACTGCGGATGCTCGCGGGTGTTGGCGCGGAGGCCCTCCGGGTTGAGCAGGGGAAAGGCGACGACTCCGGCACCGGCGGGCAGGAGGTTCTCCTGCAAGGCCGCGAGCAGGGCGAGGGGGCCGGCGGGCTCGTCGCCGTGGATGCCGGTGGAGAGGTACAGCCAGGGGGCGCCGGGGGCGGGGTCACGGACAGCGAAAGGCAGGCTCAAGCCCTCCTCCTGCCCGAATATCCCGGTCCGGAAACCCGCGCCGCTGGCGGCAGGTTCCCAGCTCTTTTCGAATGCTGTCAGGTTGAGGGCGGTTCCGGTGTAGGCCATGCTGGTGTCTTTCTGGATTGAACATCAGGGAAAATCCTGTCCTTGTCAGTTGCAAGCTGAAGCCGTTAATCCTCTCTCTTCCGGTTGTTGCCATGAGAAAACCTCCGCTGTGCTGTCTTCTTTTTCTGGGGTGTGCGCTGGGCATCTGTTTTGCCACGCCGTTGCAGGGGCGCGAACTGCGGGCCCAGGAAAAACTCCTTGCGCGGGAGGAGAGCGGAGCATCCGGCTCTCCGGAAGCTGCTGCCTCCGCCAACTCCGCGCCTAAGCCCGGCGCTGGGCTGGGCGCGAAGAATCCGCGCATCCCGGAGGTGGAACGCAAGCAATTACTGGAGGTGGCGAGCGAAAGCGCTGCGGTGGGCGAGGAGCGCCTGCGCGAACTGCTGCGCGAGTACTCGACGCGGTTTCCGGGGTTGATCGGGGCAGCAGGGGTGACCCTGCGCCGCGAGCGTGGAGATTTTAAATTCAAGCGCGACGCCGTGATCTGGCAGTATGCCTGCGTCTCGAACGTCAACAGCATCACCATCCAGCCCAACCCGCGCGTCGCCCTGATCGACCTTGTCACGTACACGACCCGTGCTCTTGACTACGTGTCGAGCGAGGGCGGCAAGGAGTTTCTGGGCGAGTACCAGCAGGCCTATGTCGATGTTATGAAAACCGCTGACGAGTGGGCCTGGTGGCTGGCCGACTACGTGCTCGGCGACAAGGAATATGCGCTCTTGCGCACGGAGGTGGTCAAGTGGTGTGAGGAAAACCCGATGACCTCCTTCATGGGGCGCGAGAACATCGGCGTGCTCGCCGGAGACCGCTTCGTTCCGCCGCCGTCAGTCAAGCTGGAGAGCAGCCTCTTTTTCGGGGGGTTGGAGGAGGGCCTCGGCAACACCTACACCGAGCTTCAGCAGGCCAACCGCACGCTGGATAATTTCTACGTCCTGATGGACTGGATGCCGGTTTACGCCTACTGGACGACGGAGATCGGCGTTTACAACCTGATGGACTCCGAGGCCGGGCAGTCTTTCATGTCCTTCGTGGACGGGCTGGACGAGACCCAGATGCGCCTCAACGAGACTGCTGAATATTTCTCGACCCTGAACGATTTTTTTGAGCCCTTCGCCGACGAGTTGGCCAAGCCCGAGTTCAAGCAACTGCCTGCCGAACTGCTTGCCTTTGCCAACCGTTCGGCAGCTCTGTCCGAGGAGCTTGAGCGTCTGGAGCGGGACTTGGACGCGCTTATCAATGATGCCGGAGGCCAGCCGTTGGGCCAGCGGATCGCGTCCATCGACGGCAGCCTGGCAAGCATGGCCGTGACGGCTCAGGAGCTTAAGAAACTCAGCCCGCTCCTTGACGAGTTGGAGCAGCCCGAGGCGGTGTCGGATGCCCTTGAAGGGATGGTCATGCGGGTGATTCTTCTGTTTTTTGTCTGCTTGCTGGTTTCGCAGGTGCTGGCTGCCTGGCTGGTGGAGAAAATTCGCCGTAAATCCTCCGGAGCCTGATCGCGCTCAATCCCTCATATACGCTGCGTTTGACATTGACGGAGACGCCTGTCGGACTGATTATTACAGATCATGAAACTTACACCACTAGTTATTCTCTCGCTCGCACCGTTTCTGCTGAATGCTGAAACTACACTCGATAAGGAACTGGCTCAGGCCAAGGACATCATCTCTCAGTCCGACGATGTGCTGGCTGCCATTCAGGCTGATGAAAAGACGGCCATCCCCTCGGAGATTCTGGCTGAGTCCGAGGCCGTCCTCATCGTGAAGCTCGACTCCGCCATGGTTGGCGTCGGCGGTTACGGCGGTGCCGGTATCGCCATGATGAACAACATCGATAACTGGAGCCCGCCCGCCGTGTACACCGTCGGTGGTGGTAGCCTCGGGATCGAGATCGGCGCGACCGAAACCCACATGGTGGCCCTGTTCATGAACAAGAAGGCCACGCGCGCCCTCTACACCAGCTCCATCCGCTGGGGTGTCGGTTTCTCGGTCAAGGCTGGTCCGGTCGGTGGCACCCTTGCTGCTTCGCAGTGGAAGGATGCCGATGTGCTCGTCTATCGCGTGAAGAAGGGTTTCGCCCTGGGCGTCTCCTTCTCCGGCGGCACCCTTGACTTCAGCGAGAAGATCAACTCCGCCCTCTACGGCGTGCCCGGCATCAAGGCTGAAGACATCTTCGGCATGCGCGTGCCGATGCCCGAGGAAGCCAACGACGTGAGCACCGAACTGCGCAAGCTCTCCTACCTGGACACCACCCTGTCCAAGTAAGCGCGCCGCAGGCTTCGCTGATTCTTTCCAAACCCGCCGGACCGGTTCCGGCGGGTTTTTTTGTGGACGCATGGTTCGACGCGAAGCGCCCTTTACAGCGCGGGCTTTTTTCGTCAGTATCAGCGGTTTTGCTTCACCCGAGCCCCGCGCCCCGGTTGCGGCATTCATTTTTCAACCACCACTAATCCAGTCCTTTTCGACCATGTCCGACGTCCGCGTACGATTCGCCCCGAGCCCGACCGGCTTCTTCCATATCGGCAGTGCCCGCACCGCGCTGTTCAACTGGCTCTACGCCCGGCACACCGGCGGCACCTTTGTCCTGCGCATCGAGGACACCGACTCGGTCCGCAACACCCCGGAGGCGCTGCAGGCGCTGCTGGAGGGGATGCGTTGGCTCGGGCTGGACTGGGATGAAGGCCCGGAAAAAGGCGGCGACTTTGGGCCGTACTTCCAGAGCGAGCGCACAGGCGTGTACGAGGACTACCTCGCCCGCCTGACCGCCGCCGGGCGCACCTACGAGCAGGACGGCGCTGTCTTTTTCAAACTCCTGGGCGAGCGCTACACGGAGTTTGACAAGTACAAGAACGCGGAGGTGGAAAAAGTCCGCAGCGAGCCGGTTGTGGTCGAAGACGCCGTGCGCGGGCGCGTCGAGCGCGTGGTCGATCAGGACTTCGTCATCCGCCGCAGCAACGGCGACTTTGGCTTCCACTTCGTCAACGTGGTGGACGACCTGGCGATGAAGATCACGCACGTCATTCGCGGGGAGGACCATCTCTCCAACACCGCCCGGCACATCGAACTTTACAAGGCCTTCGGGGCGCAGCCGCCGATTTTCGCCCACATCCCGCTGATTCTCAAAAGCGACGGTCGCGGCAAGATGAGCAAGCGCGAGTCCGGCGCGCTGATTGAGGAGTACGTCAGCCGGCACTTCCTGGCGCAGGCCGTGCGCAACTACCTTTGCCTGCTGGGCTGGAACCCGAAGGACGACCGCGAAATCATGCCCATCGAGGAGATCATCGAGCGCTTCGACTTTGCCGGGATCAACAAGGACGGCGCACGCTTCGACGAGCAGAAGCTCGCCCACGTGAACACCGAGTACCTGCGCGCCCTGCCGCTGGAAACCTTTGTCTGGATGGCCGCGCCGGTGCTGGAAAACGCCGGGCTGGTGGATGCCTCGACCGACGAGGACTACCTCCAGCGCGTGCTGGCGCTGTGCCAGCCCAAGGCGCGCTCGCTGGAGACGATGCCCGAGTTGGTCGTGCCGTTTTTCAAGGACGACTTCGAGACCGATGCCGCCGCGCGGGAGAAGATCTTTAAAAAGGGCGACCCGGCGGCCCGGTTGGCCGAGCTGCTGCCCGCCCTCGAAGCCCTCGATGCCTGGACAGAGGCCGGGCTGGAACAGGCATACGGCGCGGTGGCCGAGGCCAACGGGCAGAAGCCGACTGCGTATTTCCCCATCTCGCGTCTGGCCGTGAGCGGGCAGGGCGGGGGCGTTCCTCTCTTTGGGCTGCTGGACGTGCTTGGCCGCGAGCGCGTGCTCACCCGGATGAAGGCTTTCGCTTGATCCGGCCCTTGATCGCCGGAAACGTGCGCCTCACAAACCCGACAGCAACACTTGAACTAGCCGCAACGATTCTGTAAACTGATTCTCATGATGACTAAAGCTGCTCTCATTCCCTGCCTTGCCTCGTTCGCCCTTTTCACGCTGGCCGGTTGCAATACCGCGATCCGCGGGGATGCCGACGTGGCCGAGTACAACGCCCAGCCGCTGAGCATGCCGATCCCCTCCGACGTGTCGGGAAGCGTGCTGGAAGACGCGATGAAATCGACCTTCCAGGGCCGCCACTGGACAGTGGTCTCGTCCTCCTCGGACAAGGTGACCGCGGTGCTCAACCACAACGGCTACGAGGCCAAGGCCTCGATGGTGCGTGAAGGCGACACGGTGAAAATCTACTCCGACTCGACCATGACAGACCCGAAAACGGGTGAGCAAATCCAGGCGGTGCCGTTGGGCTGGCTGGAAAATCTCCAGAAGGACTTCCCCCGCCGTCTGGCTCAGGCCAGCTAAGGTCCGAGGGACGAATCCGCCATGCCGACCAGCCTCCGATTTGGGGCGAGCCGCACTCGTCTGCATCCCGGGGACGCGGGCATTGAGCTGGCCGTCCCGCTGCTTGCCGGGACCGCCGACGAACGTCTCTGGCCGGGCACACTTGAACGTGTGGACGGCGATCTGCTGACCGGCTCCGAGGGGCCGTGGCGCTGTGTCGCGTTGAGCGTTCCGGTGACGCAGGACATGCGCGAGACGACCCGCTCGGCTTATGCCCGCCTGCTGGCCGCGCTCGGCCCGGCCCATAGCCTGCGGATCTGGAACTACGTCCCCGCCATCAATGAGGAGGCCGAGGGGCTGGAAAATTACCGGGCCTTTTGCGCCGGGCGGCACGAGGCTTTTGCCGCCTTCGCCGGAGCCGGGTTTGAGCGGCATTTCTGTGCGGCCTCGGCGGTGGGAACAGTGGAGCCGCGCTTGAGCGTGATCGCGCTGGCCACGGAATTTTCCGTCGAGCATCTGGAAAACCCCTTCCAATGCCCGGCCTACCATTACCCGCCGGAGTACGGGCCGCGTTCGCCGAGCTTTAGCCGGGCCAGCGTCGTGGCCGGGAGCGAACCGGTCTTTTATATCTCGGGCACGTCGGCGGTGCTGGGAGCGGCCAGCGTGGCTCCGGGCGACTTGCCGGGACAACTCGCCTCCACCGGCGAAAACCTCCTGCGCATGCTCGCGCAGGGGCGGCGCGTGCTCGGAGCGGAGACCTTGGCCGGGCTGGAAGCTCCCTTCTGCCGAGTGTACCTGCGCCGGCCGGAGGATGTTCCTGTGGTGCAGGCCTGGCTAGAAAAACAGCCGTGGTTCGACGCCGGGCAGTACATGATCGTGCAGGCCGACATCTGCCGCCGCGAACTGCTGGTCGAGATCGAGCTTTCCTGGGCCGCGCATGTGCTCAATCCGTCGGCTGACACGATGCCGGCGTAGTTCCTCCGGGGAGCTTCAGCCATCAACTTGAAACTCGCCATGAGGGGGCGATGCGGCCAAAGCTTCTTCCCATGTCTGCAACCCGTTATGACTGTCTCGTGATCGGTGCCGGGCCTGCGGGTTCGGCGGCGGGCACCTTGTTGGCCCAGGCGGGCAAGCGGGTGCTGATCGTGGAGCGGGCGCAGTATCCGCGTTTTCACATCGGCGAGTCGCTCATCCCGGCGGCGAACCGCGTCCTGCGCAAGATGAACGCCTGGGAGCGGGTCGAGCAGGCCGGTTTTGTGCGCAAGGAGGGAGCGGAGTTCACCTGCGGGGCCGGGGCCTTGCGCGTGCACAACCGCTTTCGTGACGGCTTGATCCCCGGACTCGACTACACCTATCAGGTCGAGCGGTCGGTTTTTGACCGGCTCCTGCTGGAGCGGGCGGTCGAGGCCGGTTGCGAGCTGCGCCAGCCGGTGGAGGCAAAATCCGCCCGCTGGACGGGCGGATGCTGGCAAGTCGAACTCGCCGTGGACGGCAGCACGGAGACGGTCGAGGCGGACTGGCTGGTCGATGCCGCCGGGCGCGGGCGTTGGCTGGGGCGTCAGTTGGGCATCCCGACCGATCCGATCCCGCTTCCCAAGCGCTTCGCGGTCTACAACCACTTTCGCGGAGTCGCCCGGGCACCGGAGCCGGAGGGCGGCAATATCATCATCACGCGGGTCCCGGGTGGATGGTTCTGGTCGATCCCACTCGATACCGAACGCACCTCAGTAGGGCTGGTCCTGATCCCCGGCGAGGACCGTACGCCGCCGGAGGAGCTTTTTCACCAGCGCGTCGCCGCCAACCCGTGGATGCGCAAGTGCATGGCTCAGGCCGAGACGCTGGACTGCTTCCGGGTGGAGGCGGATTATTCCTTTGTCAACCGGCAGTTCGCCGGGGAGCGTTGGGTGATGCTGGGGGACGCGGCGGGGTTCATCGACCCGGTGTTTTCCTCCGGGGTCTATCTGGCGCTGGAATCCGCCGACCTCGCAGTGGGCGAAATCCTGCGTGCCGCCCCCGGCAAGGGGCTGGGCGGGCGCGCCCGTGGCCGCTACGAGCGCGAGCTGCGCGGCCGGATGCGGGTTATGCTCGACCTGATCGACGTTTATTACGACGAAAAGTCGTTCGCGGTTTTCATGAGCCCGACGAACCGTTTCAGCCTCTTCGCGGCGGTCAACGCCGTGGTCGCCGGATACACGCGGATGCCTTTCCGGCTGAAATGGCGCTACAAGCTTTTCCTGACCATTGCCCGGCTGAACCGGCGCTGGCGGATCGCTCCGCCGCTCAAGCTGCGCAGTTGATGAAAACGCCCGCTACCTCCGTCCGCTGGCTGCCCTGGACGCTCGCCTTGCTCGGGCTGGCGGCCCTGTGCTGGGCGCTGGTGCTGTGGGGGGCGGACTGGCGGGCCTTTATCGAGGCGCACCCGGAGGCGGGGGCGGCAGTTTTCTGCGGGCTGATGATCGTGCTCCCACTGGTTGGGTTTCCGATTTCGGCCTTTTACGTTTTCGCGGGGCTGACTTTTTCCGTGCCGGTGGCGCTGGCCGCCGGGGGCGTCGGGCTGGCCGCGAACATGAGCCTCGGCTACCTGCTGGCCCGCACGGTCTGGCGGGAACCGCTGCGGCGGCGTCTGGAGCCGCGCTGGCCCCGGCTGTTCGCGCTCGACCGCAACGCCTGCGCCCAAGTCACGCTGCTGGTGCGGGCCGTGCCGGGGGTGCCCTTCACCGCGCAGAACTATCTGCTGGGCGTGTTGGCGGTGCCTTTCGGGCTGTACCTGGCGCTTTCGTGGGCGGTCCAGTTTGTCTTTTTGACGGGCGTGGTGCTGACCACGCGCGGGGTCATGGACAAGGACGGAGCCCAGGCCCTCTGGGGCGGGCTGGCTGTGGCCGTGGCCCTGATCGGAACGCGGCTGGTCTGGCGGCGTTGGAAGCGCAACAGCATTTGACTTGAGGCTGGTCCGCAGTTCGCTATTGCTAGCTCTATCTTATGGGAGACGATTTAAAAGACCGTTTGAAGACGCTTATCATCGAGGCGTTGTCTCTGGAGGATGTCGATCCGGACGAACTGACCGACGATACCCCGCTGATGGACTCGGGCCTCGGGCTCGACTCGATTGACGCGCTCGAACTGGTCGTGAGCGTGGAAAAGGAATTCTCGATCAAGATCAAGAACAGCGAAGAGGCCCGTGCCGCCTTGCAGAGTATTGACACGCTGGCGGCCTTCATCCGCGAGCGACAGGCGGCTTCGGCTTGAGCCGACGGGCTTTGCGGCTATATTGGTCTTGTTATGGCAAACCGCGCAGCGAGCATCCGGGTCTGTATCGATGCCTGTGATTGTCTGACCGCGCTCGGTGATGCCGTCACAACCTGCTCCCGGCTGCGCGAGGGAGAGATCGCGCTGGAGCTTCACTCCGCGCCGGGCGAAGGCCCGGAGCGCGTCCCGCTGGCCCTGACTGGCCCATGTGTGGTGGAGACACCGCCTCGCTGGCTCGCCCCCTGTCGTGAGCTGCTGGCTCGCGTCCCCGAGGCCCCCTGGGGGATGGCGGGCTACCCGGTGATTGTGTCGAGCAGCAACTTCGGAATCGATCAGATGCTGGCCGCTTACCAAACGGGGGATGAGCGCTACCATGCCGCCTCGACCCCGACCCGCGCGGTGCGGATGCTGGCCGAGGCCGTCGGCTGGGGGCCGAACCGTTTCATCGTGTCCAACGCCTGTGTTTCGGCCCAACTGGCGTTGATTCAGGCCCAGCGGATGCTGGAAGCCAGGCTGGCCGAGCGGGTGCTGGTCTTTTCTTTCGACTTTTTGAGCGACTTCGTTGTGGGCGGCTTTCACGCCCTGAAAATTCTTAACGCGGACTTCCCTCAGCCCTATGCCTGCCGGGAAACCGGCTCTATCGGCCTGGGCGACGGGGCCGCGTTTGCCGTGCTCAGCCGTGAGTCGGGCGGATTCCAGTTGGCCGCTTCGGCTGCGCTGTCGGAAAATTACCACATGACTGCCAACGACCCGACCGGGGCCGGTTTTCGGGGGGTGCTGGAGCGGGTGGCCCCGGCTCTTCCCGCCGGGCGCGTCTGGGTCAAGGGCCACGGTACGGGCACGCTGGAAGCGGGCCGTCTGGAGGCTGAGACCGTTGCCAGCTTGTTGCCGGAGAGTCCACTGGTCGCGTGGAAGGGCTCGCTCGGGCACACGCTCGGCTCCTGCGGGCTGGTCGAGCTGGCGGTGGCGTTGGAGGCGATGCGAACGGGAGAAATCCCCGGCACTGTCGGGGCGGAGGCTCCGTTTTTCACCGGCAATGTCAGCCGCGACAACTTTTCCGCCGCCGGTTACGGTGGCTTCATCCTTTTAAGCAGCGCCTTTGGGGGAGCCCAGGCCGCGCACCTTGTCACCCGTGATTAAGCGCTTCATCACCCGTCTCGCCGTGGCCGAACCGGGCCGGGAACTCGACCCGGAACGGCGCAAGGCCCTGCGTAAAAACTTCGGCCCGCTGGCCGCGCGGCGCATGAGCGACCTCTCGCTGCTCATCGGCGAGGTGACGGATGGCCTGGAGGCCGGGGCGGACGACGAGTGGATCTACGCCTCGCGCTTTGGCGGGACCCAGAGCCTGGAGCGTTACCTGGCCAGCTTTCCCGCGCCCAGCCCGCTGCATTTTCAGAACTCGATCCACCCCGGCGCGCTTGACCTGGTGAGCGTCGCCCGGCGGCAAAGCTCGGCCTTGTTTTCTCCGCTGTGCGGACTGGAGACGCTGGTGGCCGACGCGCTGTTGGCCGCTCTGATCGCGCCGCCGGAGACGCCGGTCCATCTAGTCGGTGGGGACGAGTACGAGCACTGGTGCACCGCCCATAGCTGGGGCGGGGAGGAAACTTTTGCCTTTTACCTGCGGTTGGACTCTGCCGCCCAGGAACAGGTGCTCGGGGAGGTCATATTCACGCCGGGGGAGGAACTGGCGAACGCGCCCACTGCTCCGACGCTGCCTGAGTTTCACGCCGCGCTGGCGGAGCGCCGGCCACTGGCATTTTTCACTCCCGAACGGGGAACCTTCCGTCTGTCATGGGCCTGAGTGAACCCAGAAATCCGGGTCCCTGGGGCGGGTACCGGCTCATGTCGCTGTGCGACCGCGTGCTGCCCGGCTGGCTGCTGGAGGCAGCGATGCGGACAGGGGTATTTATCGCCTTCGCCCTGATGCGGGAGCAGCGTCGCCATTCGCGCGCCTATCTGGAAACACTGCGGGGTCATCCCGTCGGCTGGCGGGAGAGCTACCGGCATTTTCGGGCGCTGGCCGATATGCTCCGGCTCAAGCTGCGGGCCGGGCGCGGCGATCCCGTCCCGATGGAGTGGGCGGACGAGGAGAGCAGCCGCAACGGCCTCCTGATCCGGGGCCGTACGCCGATGCTGGTGGGGACTTTCCATGTCGGGGCCTCGGACCTGCTCGGTTTCGGGCTGGACAAGTTCGAGCGTTCGATCTGCATGGTGCGCCAGCGCGTGCGCAACTCCGAGGACATTGACCGGTTGCTGCGGCAGGCGGCGGGACAGGTCGAGGTCATCTGGGTCAATGACGAGCGGGACATTATTTTCGGCCTGCGCGACGCCCTCGATGCGGGCAAGACTCTGGCCATGCAGTGCGACCGGTTGGAGCACACCTCGAAAGTCGCGGCTTTCGAGTTTCTGGGAGAGCGTCGGCTTTTCCCGGTCACGATTTACCACCTGGCCGCGCTCTATGGGCGTCCCGTTCAGTTCTCGGTGGCGCTGCCGGACCCGGCGGGAGCAGGCTACCTCGTGCATGCCTGTGATCCGTTCGTCCCCGAAGGGCGTCACCGCCAGGAGGATGTTCAGGCCGGAGTGGCGCATTTCCAGATGGTCCTGCACTGGCTGGAAAAGCTCCTGCTCCGACACCCGTACCAGTGGTTCAACTTTCTCCCGCTCAACCCGTCCGCACCCGCCGGCGGGCTTTCGTCCGGGGCCGGTATGGCCGCTAGCGACTGATCCGCCATGTCTGCCACCCCCAGTTATAAGCCGTCCCGCTCGCTCGGACTTTACCTGCGCTATCTGGCGATGATCGTGCTGTTCGGACTGTGGGCCTTCGCGCTCAACGTCCTGTGCGCACTCCTGCTGCCGCTGGGGCTGGAAAGGCGTTCGCCGGGGAGCATCCGGCGTATCCTGGCCGACTCCATGCGCCGCTACACACGACTGCTGGCGATGATGGGAATGGGACGGGTGCGCTTCACCGGGCTGGATAAAATCCCCGCCGGCCCCTGCCTGCTGGTGGCCAACCACACGGGGCTGCTCGACGCGCTTTTTCTCATGATCGAGCGCCCGCAGATGGTCTGCGTGTTTAAATCCAGCCTGCGCCGCAACCCGTTTTTCCGCTACATGATCCGGCAGGGCGGCTTTATTGCCAATCGCGACGGGATGGAGTCGCTGCGCGCGATGGAGAAAGCCCTCGGCGAAGGCCGCCAGGTGCTGGTCTTCCCCGAGGGGACGCGGACCGCTGTCCCGCCCCTGAACCGCTTCAAGGCCGGATTCGGCTGGGTGGCGAAGGAGACCGGCGTCCCCGTCTGCGCCCTGCTCATCCGCAACCCCTCGGGCCTGCTGTGCAAGGGCGGGGGGCTTTTCGGGCGCTACGCCTTTCCCTTTACCTGCGAGTTCCGCTACCTGGGTGAGTTCCGTCCCGCCCCCGATGAGCCGCCCCCGCTCTTTGCCCGACGGATGGAGGACTTTTACCGCGAACAACTGGCGAAGGAGGATTTTTCCCTGTGGCCGAAGTGATCGTCGAACGCATCGCCGTGACCGAAGCCAACGGCTTCTGCGACGGGCATTTCCCCGGTCACCCCCTCGTTCCGGCGGCGGCGCAGGCGCAGTGGGCGCTGGTCGCGCTCGAACGCATAGCCGGGGCAGGCAAGCGCTGGGAAATGCGTCAGGGGAAATTCCTGCGCGAACTGCGCCCCGGCTGCACGGTGGAGCTTCGCCTGAGCCGGGAGAAACGCGGCTGGCGTGCGCAGGTGGTTGACGCGGAGGGGGCTTATGCCGATATGCTGTGGGTGCCACATGAATGATTCCGCGACCCACGTGCTCGTCCTGCCCTCGTACAACACCGGCCCCATCCTGGAGCGCACGGTGCGGGAGGCGCTGCGCTACTGGCGTCCGCTCTGGCTCTTTATCGACGGCTCCACCGATGGGGCGCACGAGGTCTTTTTGAAAAAACCGGAGGAGTGGCCCGGGCTGCGGGTCTTTGTCAGCCAAACCAATCGCGGCAAGGGGGCAACGGCGGCCTGGGCGGCGGATGAGGCGGCGCGGGCAGGCTTCACCCACCTGTTGCTGATGGATGCCGACGGGCAGCACCCCGCTGACCGGGTGCCGGAACTGATGAGCCTCTCTGCACAAAGGCCGGAGGCGTGTGTCATGGGGCAACCGGATTTCGGCCCGGACGCGCCCTGGGTGCGACTGGCCGGGCGGCAGTTGAGTGTCGGGCTGACTCAGTTCGAAACCCTCTGGGGCGGCCTGGCCGACCCCTTGTTCGGGATGCGCGTGTACCCGGTCGGGCCGTTGCGGGAGGTTTTTAAGGGAACGCGCTTCGCGCGGCGCTATGACTTCGACCCCGAGGTGGCGGTTCGGCTTTTCTGGGCCGGGGTGCCTCCGCTGCGCTGCCGGGTGCCGGTGCGCTATGTGCCCGCCGAAGAGGGCGGGGTGAGCCACTTTCACTATCTGCGTGACAACGCCTTTATGCTCTGGCTCCATGTCAGGCTGTTGCTTTCATTTGTTCCACGATGCTTTTCCGTCGCCCGACTCAGCCGCCGTTTTCGCCGTCAGCAGGACGGTGGAGGCGGGCCGTTGTGTTCCTGTTGAGCTGCCTGTGTCTGTCCGTGGAGGGTGAAACGCCCTCCCGCCCAAGCACTGAACCCGCATCGACCACTCCGGCTGAAGTGTCCGAAGTGTCTGCCCCGACTGCATCGCGCGTCTCGCTGGAGGCGCTGGCCTGGCCGCAGGGCGAGGAGGTGGCGCGGGTCGCGTTCACCGAGGAGCGGCAGTTCCCGTTTCGCCGCTTTCCGAAGCGCTTCAGCGGCACGCTGGATCGTTCACCTCAGGGAGAGCTTGTCCTTTGCTACACCGAGCCGGGCCGCGAGCGCCTGCTCATCCTCGCCGACGGGATCTACTTTGAAGGCTCCGATGGCCAGCGCCGTGAACTCCCCGCCGAGGCCGGTTATGTGCGCGTGCTGCGCGACCTGATCGGAGGTGACCAGACCGCGCTGCGCCGCGACTGGCGGGCCGAACTGGCGTCTGGCGGGTTTACGCTTTATCCGGCAACGCCCGAGATGGACCGCACGCTCAAGCGCGTCGAGGTCGGCGTCGAGGATGGGCGGGTGAGTACGGTGCAGGTCTTTCTCAGCGACGGGGTGGTGCGACGTTATAAGTTTGGCCCTCTCCAGTGGGTGCCGCTGGCGCAGTTCGGCCAGCCCGCGAAATCCTCATGAGCGGAAAAAAAACCAGTCCTGTCCGTCGCTTCGGACCCGCTGCTCTGGCGCTGACGGTCCTGCTAGTGCTGCCGCTGGCCTACCTGCTGACGCGGGACTGGAGCCAGGCGCTCAACGAGGACATCCGCGCCTCCATTCCCGAGCTGGCGGAACCGCTCCAGGCGCGTGAAATTCGCCAGTCCCTTCAGGCGCAGGCCACCAACAGCGTGCTGCTCAAGGTGGACGCGCCGGGCGCGGAACCGGAGCAAGTTCGCGCGGCCATCCGTGAAGCCGCTGCCGCGCAACCGATTTTTGGCGAAGTCTTTTTCCCCGGCGATGCCGATACGATGAAGGAGCTGGGCCGCTTCATCTACGAGCACCGCGAGACACTCTTTTTCCCCGGCTGGTTGCAGGAGCGCTGGTTGGAGTTCGGGGGCACCGGCCAGCCCGAATCGGATTTTACCCTCTGGCTGGCGCGACGGGCGGCGGGGGAACTGGACGCCTTTCTCGACCGCTCCGAGGCGACCGCCTACGCCCAACTGATTCCCGACGACCCGCTGTTGCTCATCCCGACGGCGCGGGAGGCGCTGCCCGAGGCCGCATCCGGTGAGGACGGCGCAGTGCTGGCGTGGTTGCCGGTCGGGGCGGACTCGCTCAGCCCGGCGGGGCAAGCCGCCATCGGGGCCTCCGTCGAAGCGGTCAAGGCCTCCCTGCGCGTACGCTGGCCCGAGGCTCATCTCACCAGTGGCGGGGTTTATGAAATCGCCGCCGCGACCGAGACGCGAACCCGGCACGAGGTGACGCTGCTGAACGTCGTCATGGGGGCAGTGATCTTTTTCTTCCTGGCGCTGCTCATGCGGCGCTTGTCCGACCTGCTGCTGGTGCTGATCCCGTTGGCGGCGGCTGTACTGTGCTCGGCGGGGGTTGGGTTGTTGGTTTTCGGGCGCATCCATGTGCTCGCCCTCGGCATCGCCAGTGTGGTGCTCGGGCTGGCGGTGGACTACGCCGTGCACCTGCTGGCCAACCGCCGGGCGGATGGTCTCCTGTCCGCGTGGAAGCGTATCCAAAAACCACTACTGGCCGGTTGTCTCTCGTCCTGCCTCGGACTGGCTTTCCTCTGGCTGGCCCCGTTGCCGTCCATTCGGCAGGTTGGGGTCATGGTCCCCGCCGGGCTTCTGGCCGCGCTGGCGGCGGTGCGTTGGGTCATGCCCTATGCGGGCGCGGGTGGCGGAAAACCCGCCCTGCGCGCTTTCCTTTACCAGTTGCGCAAACGGCCCTTGCCGCGTGTGTGGCTATTGCTGCCAGCGCTTCTCTGGACGGTGGCGCTCGCCGTACTGGCCGGGTGGCTGCGCTTCGATGACCGGATCGCGGGCTACCAGATCCCGGTGCCCGGCGAGATGGAGCGCTACCAGTCGTTACTGACCGTGTTGGGGCAGTCGGACGAAACGGTACGCAGCCGCTGGTTCACCTTTTCGGAGTCACCAGTCGGCCTGCTTCAGAACCTCAACGATGTCCGTGCCTCCGGGGTGGAACTCTCCGGCCCCGCCTCCCTGCTGGGGCGGGCGCAGGGCAGCGAGGCTTGGCTGGCCTTCGAGCCGCAGCGGGAGGCGTTTGGGGAGGCGCTGCTGGCTGAGTTGAAGGCGCTTGGTTTTGACGAGGGAGCGTTTGAAGATTTTGCCGCGGGTTTGAAAAATCTGCCCGCCCGCGTGGCGGACCCGGCGGCGGACGAAGCCATCCGCGAACTGGCCTCGCGCCTGCGCGGCCCGATGCGGGCCGCGCTGATGAGCGACGGGGTTGACTGGGTGGGGACATTCGGGGTGCGAGACCGTGACGAGGTGCCAGTGTCATTAAAAACCACTACATACGTCCTCGACGAGCGCGTCGCGCTGGACCGGGCGCTGGCGCTCTCGCGGAAGATCGTCCTGCGCAACGCGCTCTGGGGCTTCCTCTGCGTGGGGGCGGTGTTGCTGTGGGTCTTCGGCTGGCGGGGCGGGTTGGCGGCGGCGCTGCTGCCGGTGTGGGCGGTCACGCTCGGGCTGGCCGTGACCGTGCTGCTGGGCGGGAGCCTGAGCCTGCTCGCCGTGATCGGGGCAGTGCTGGCCTATTGCCTCGGGCTGGATTACGGGGCGTTTTCGGTGCACTTTCACGGGCGCGCTCCGGTCTCGGTTCGCGTGTCCGCCCTGACCAGCGCGGGCGCTTTCGCCGTGCTCGGGTTCAGCGAGATCAAGGCGGTCAGCGATCTCGGCATCGTGGTAGCCGCGACAGTCTTTTTCGCCTGGATGGGGGCCGAGTTCATAGGGTTGCAACGTGGGGCTTCTACAGCAGAGGATGATTGACGCCATGCCTGCCGAGTTTCCGCCCATTGAAGACCTGATCCCGCATCGCGGCCCGATGTGCCTGCTGCGGCGGATCGTCGCGCTCGACGGATGCGAAGTCACCGCCGAGGCCCTGCTGCCGCCGGAAGCGGGCGTTCTGTCCGGGGCTGCCGGATCTCAAGCGTGGTCGGTGGAAATCGTGGCGCAGGCCGCGGCGGCCTTCATCGGTTGGCATCACCGGGAGCGCGGTTGGCGCTCGGGGCGGTTGATTAAAGTCGTCCGCTGGGAACTTTCGCCGGAGCCGCTACCTGGCGGGGAAATTTTAACTGTGTATTCAAAACTGGGTACGTGGAGCGAGGCGGGGCTGTTTCGTTTCGACGGCCAACTGAGTGCCGCCTCCGGTCATCGGTTGGCGGCTGGGCAATTGACCATCCTGACCTCATGAGCACCCAGCAGGAGAAAAAGACACGCGAGGCGAGCGACCCCCTGTTGTGCGGCTGGGAAGCGGTCCTGCGTCGCCAGGGTGAGCGACTGGCGGTGATCGATGCGGCTACGGGCGCGGCGGTGAGCTTTATCGAACTGGAGGCGCGGGCGCGGGATTGGGAAACACGGCTGGCTCCGCATCAGCTCAATCGGCGGGGGGTGGTTTTTCGCCTGCCAAACGGCGCCGACTGGCTGGCGGCGTTTATCGCGCTGCGGCGGGCCGGGGCGGTGGTCATCCCGCTCGACGCCGGAGCTCCAGCGCAGGAGTTGGCGACCGCCCAGCGGCTGCTTGCGCCTGCCTTGCAGGTGACGGAGGGCGGGCTGGAGACGCTGTCCGGCTCCCGGCATTGGAAAGCGGGTACAGCCTTGGTCAAGCTGACTTCCGGCTCGACTGGCGCGCCCAAGCCGATTCCCTTCACTGGCGGCGAACTGTGCGCCGACGCGGCCAATATTCTTTCGACGATGGGCTTCGGCCCGGACGACCTGAACTTCGCGCTCCTGCCCTTCGCCCACTCCTACGCGTTGGGAAATCTTGTCGCACCACTGCTGGCCTTTGGGGTGCCGCTGGTGGTGGGGAGCGCGGCCTTCCCGCATGTCATCGCCGAGGAAGTGGCCCGCTACCGGGCGACGGTGTTGCCCACGGTTCCGGCGGTGTTGGAGGGCTTGTGCCGGGGTGGGGAGATTTCCCTGAAACCCCTGCGGCTGGTGATCTCGGCGGCGGCTCCGCTCAGCCCGGATCTGGCCCGGCGGTTTTACGAGGCGACAGGCTTGCTGGTGCATAATTTTTACGGTTCCAGCGAGACCGGGGGCATCGCCTACGACCGGGACGGGCATGCCGGGCTGAAGGGCGACTGCGTCGGCACGGCGATGGACGGGGTGCGTCTGACGCGCATGCCGGACGGGCGGTTGCGGGTGTGTTCCGCCGCGGTCAGCTCTTATGGCAGCGTTGGTGGGGAAATGTCACTGACCGGAGAAGCTGCGTCGGCTGGCAAAAAAAGCCTCGCTGCGTTCACGTTGGCCGACCGGGTGAGCTTTACCGAAACCGGCGGGGTGGTCATCCACGGGCGGGCCGACCGGATCGTCAAATGCGCGGGCGTCCGGCTCGATCTGGCCCGGCTGGAGCAGGTGACTGCCGCCTTGGACGGGGTCCGGCAAGCAGTGGCCTTTTACGAGCCGGAGGGGGAGCGCCTTTTGCTCGCCTATGAGGGAGACGCGCAGGTGGCGGCTGTGCTGGCGGGATTGCGGGCGGCTTTTCCTCGTCTCGGGCGTCGTCTGCAGGTGCGTCGGTTGGAGGTGCTTCCCCGGACCGCACGGGGAAAGATCGACCAGCGGGCACTTCGGCGAGGCTGGGGGGATAAATCCTCCGGGGCAAAAGGGGCTTAGCAGTAACGCGCGAGTGGTGGTGATTTTTCGGGTGGTATCTGTGCCCGCGCCAGCCAAGGCCCGGTTCCGCCCGCTCAGGCATGGACGGGGCGGAACCGGGTCACTTTTGGCTATCGCATTGCGAGAGATGACGGGAAGCCCTCCGCCCGGCCGTTAACCACGCCATGATCTTCTGCAGGCAAGTGCAGGTGATCATGAATTCGGAGCCGCAGCGGCGCTTCATGGTTTGGATTAAAAGAAGATGAGTGGCTTCGTGTCGAGTTTTAATGGCATGAATGTGCCATTAATTTTGCGACTTATGGTTGGTTATATCACTGCTAATATGGAGGGCGGATTGGTCGTGAGCAAGTGATGAGCTTTTGACTTGCGCCGGAGGGAAGGCGGGGCAGGGTAGTTCGGATGAGTAAATGGGCGCTAATTTCGGTCAGCGATAAAACCGGCCTCGTGGATTTCGCGAAGGGCCTCGTCGAACAACACGGCTACGGCATCCTCTCCACCGGGGGCACGGCCAAGCTCCTGCGGGAGCAGGGGCTCCCCGTCACCGACGTGAGCGAGTACACCGGCTTTCCGGAAATGATGGAGGGGCGGATCAAGACCCTGCACCCGAAGGTCCACGGCGGCCTGCTCTGCCGCCGCGATAAGGAGGACCACCTCGCCCAGGCCAAGGAGCACGGGATCGACATGATCGACCTGGTCTGCGTGAACCTTTATCCCTTTGAGGAAACCGTCGCTCGCCGCGACTGCACGTTTGAGGAAGCCATCGAAAACATCGACATCGGCGGCCCCTCCATGCTCCGTTCCGCCGCGAAGAACCACGCCAGCGTGACCGTTGTCTGTGACGCGGACGACTACGCGCCCGTGCTCGACGCCCTCGCCGCCGGTGGCGACGCGCTCACCCTCCTGCGCCGCAAGCTCGCGCTCAAGGTCTTCCAGCGCACCTCCTCCTACGACGGTGCCATCGCCGCCTACCTCGAAGGCCAGGTGGGCGAAAGCTCGGCCCTCGGCCTGCCCGAGCGCCTGAGCCTTCAGCTCCCCCGCGCCCAGGTCCTGCGCTATGGCGAAAACCCCCACCAGCAGGCGGCGCTCTACGGGCGCTTCCACGAGTGCTTCGAGCAGCTTCAGGGGAAGGAACTTTCCTACAACAACATCATCGACATCACCGCCGCCACTTACCTGATCGGCGAGTTCGAGAAGCCCACCGTCGCCATCCTCAAGCACACCAACCCCTGCGGCGTGGCCAGCGAGATGGACCTGCTCACCTGCTGGGAACAGGCCTTCGAGACGGACAAGCAGGCTCCCTTCGGCGGTATCATCGTCTCGAACCGCACCATCGACGCCGATCTGGCCAAGGTGATTGCCGGGATTTTCTGCGAAGTCATCATCGCGCCCGAGTTCACGCCCGCCGCGCGCGAGGTTTTCGGGAAAAAGAAGAACCTGCGCCTGATGGTCGCCCGCGACTACCTCAGAGCCGACTCGCTGACCGAGGTCAAGTCCGTCGTCGGTGGCCTGCTCCTGCAGGACCGCGACCAGTACCCGGACAAGCCCTCGGACTGGAAGGTCGTGACCGAACGCCAGCCCACGGAAGAGGAATGGGCGGCCATGCGCTTTGGCTGGAAAGTCGTCAAACACGTCAAGTCCAACGCCATCGTTTACGCCGGGGCCGAGCGCACGCTGGGCATCGGTGCCGGACAGATGAGCCGGGTGGACAGCTCCCAGATCGCCGTCTGGAAGGCCGGTCAGGCCGGACTGTCGCTCAAGGGCTCGGTGGTCGCCTCCGACGCGTTCTTCCCCTTCGCCGACGGCCTCATCGCCGCCGCCGAGGCCGGGGCCACCGCCGCCATCCAGCCGGGCGGCTCCGTCCGCGACGAGGAAGTCATCAAGGCCGCCAACGAACGCGGCCTGGCCATGGTCTTCACCGGTAAACGGCATTTCAAACATTGATGAAGTAAAGGCACGTCAATGCCGAGACGTCTGACGGACGATATTTATCCGTATGTCTTGGCCATTACCGGCTTGTGCTGGATGGCAACCTGCACGTTTTGCCTCTACTTGTTGACGGTCTGGGTCGGTTTTCACGCTACGCCGAACCAGACCATTGTCAGTTTGTATATGCTTCGGGGATGGGATGCTCCCGAGGAGGAACTGAAGCTGTTCTTCCGGACGGTCGAGCAGACGGATGTTCACGTTGCTTATATTTCCTGTGTGATAAGGGCATCGTTGTGGACTTTTGTCGGCGTTTCAGTGATTCTGTGCATAACCTTCTTCCGCTATATATATCTGTTGATCAGATTCATTCTGAGATAGCGGCCTTATCTGAATATTCCCATGGCTATTGACCCGATTCCCTTTCTGACCAAGTACGCGAGCTTTCCCAGTGTCTCGACCGATTCCGCCTATTCGGCGGGGATGAAGGGCGCGCGCGACTACGTTAAACACGCGCTCGCCGGGCTCGGCTTCGAGGTGGAGGAAGTCGCCACGCCGAAGCACCCGATCATGCTGGCCGAGCGCGGCCCGGATCGCGACGACGTGCCACACATTGTCATTTACGGGCACTACGACGTGCAGCCCGCCGATCCCTTTGAGTTGTGGAAGAGCCCGGCCTTCGAGCCGGAGGTGCGCGACGGGCGTTTGTACGGGCGCGGCACCGCCGACAACAAGGGGCCGCAGGCCGTGCAGTTGACCGCGCTCTCGCGCCTGCTGGAGAAGCACCCGGACCTGCCGCTGCGGATAACCTTCCTGATCGAAGGCGAGGAGGAGATGGGTAGCCCGAGTTTCCCCGGTTTTCTGGAAAAATACGCTGATCGCCTCTCGAAGGCGGACATGATCCTGGTCTCGGATACGGGCAGCCCCGGCACGGAGCAAATCGTGATCACGACCGGCCTGCGCGGCATGGTCGGGATGGAAGTCACGCTGACCGGCCCGGCGGTGGACCTGCACTCGGGCGTGAACGGCGGCCCCGTGCTCAACCCGATTCAGGCGTTGGCTACGTTGTGCGCCTCGCTGCACGATGGGGACGGGCGGGTCAATGTGCCCGGCTTTTACGACGCGGTGGGCGAACCGCTCCAATGGGAACGCGAGGAACTGGCCCGCCTGCCCGGTACGGAGGAGCAGTACCGCGACCTGCTGGGCGTGCCCGGTTTTCTCAGCCCCGGCGGGGCGACGCCGTTCGAGTTGGTGCGCTTTTTCCCGACGCTGGAGTTCAATGGTATCGGCGGCGGCTACCAGGGGGAGGGGAGCAAGACCGTGATCCCGTCAAAAGCCTTTGTCAAAATCACCTGTCGGCTGGTGCCGGATCAGGAGGAGGACGATATCGTGGCCAAGGTCAAGGCCATGCTGCTGGAGCGCTGCCCGCCCGAGGTGTCCATCGAAGTCAAGGTGGACAAAGGGGGCAGCCCCTACTACGTGGCGCCTCCCGGCCGCCCGAACACCGCTTCGGACCTCTCGCCGGTCTTTGCCCGCGCCTGCGCGGCGGCGGAACTGGCCATCGAGGGCGCGTTCGGGAAAAAGCCCCTCTACCTGCGCGAGGGCGGGAGCATCCCGATCATCCGCGACATGAAGGAAAAGACCGGGCTGGATTCGCTCATGATCGGGCTGTTTACCCCGCGCGACAACCTGCACGCGCCCAATGAGAGCTTTGAGCTCGATATGATGGAGAAGGGGATCAACGCCTATGAGGATATCCTCTACCGGATGGCCTATCCGGCGGATTGACGGGCCGTGGGGCCCGACCCTGCGCGGCAACGCGACCAGGGATGGATTTATCGGCTATACCGGCCAACAAAAAAACCTCCGCATGCAGCGGAGGTTTTTTGTGATGAAAGGGTTCAGTCGAAGGCCGGTTATTCGACCACTTTGACTTCGACCCGGCGGTCGTCGATGACGCGGGAGTCGGTCTTGGGCAGGTCCTGGTCGGCTTCGAGTTCGCCGAGGGAGAGAACTTCGATGCGGGTCGGGGCGATGCCCTGGCGCACAAGGTAGTCCATGACAGCGCGGGCGCGGCGGTCACCGAGGCCGAGGTTGTACTCGGTCGTGCCGTACCAGTCGGTGTGCCCTTCGCAGATGGCGCGGGAGTTCGGGTTGCTGTTCATGAAGTTGACGACTTCATTGAGCTTGCCGTGCTCGGAGGGCTGGACGGTGAACTCGTCGAAGCCGAATTGCACGATGGCCATGACACTGTCGTCCCCGGCGATACCGCCGTTCATATCTGAAAAGCGTGCGTCGCGCATGGTCAGGGAGTCACCGCTGTTGGCGCTGATCGCGTCCGGGTTGATCCAGTCGGGGCGGTCGGCGCCGACGGTGCTGGAGAGCGTATCTTCCGGTGTGATTTCGGGATCGGATTCGCACCCACTGAACAGAACGGCGCAAAGACTGAGGCTGGCGAGGTAAAGACTGACCTTCTTCATTTGATTCTTACTGATGTTTGAATCTTATTGTCTGGGCAAGGAATTTCGTAACGCACATGTTAAAACAGGGCAAAAACGATGACAAGCCGGTTTATCTGCTGGTAGATAATGGATCTCTGCGTCCAGAGGCAACCCTAAGTCTGCGGGAGTTGGCGGTGGCGCTGGGGAGTGCCGTTGGCGAGCAGGTGCACGCGGTCTCTCTCCAGCACTCCGACCGGGTGGACCCGGAGCGACTCGGCGGGAAACCGGCCTGGAGCTTTGTTCCGTTTATCGAGGATCAACTGAAACTGGGAAAACGGGATTTCCGGGTGGTTCCGCTTTTTCTGGGGCCGAGCCGGGCCTTGACCGTTTTTATCCCGGCCCAGAGCGCGACCTTGCAGGAAAAAGCGCCGGATCTGTGTGTGACGACCGCTCCCTGTCTGTGTCCGCCTGACGGCTCCGGTGACGAGGTTGTCGCTGGCATGCTGGCGCGTGCGGTCCACGCAACGATGGCCGAGCAGGGGTTGACGCGCCCTCGGGTCGCGCTGGTGGACCACGGTTCGCCGATCGAGGCCGTGACGCAGGTGCGTGACCGCCTGGCGGCCCAAGTGGGGTGCTTGCTGGGGGAGGAGGTAGAGTTGGTCGCCCCCTGCTCGATGGAGCGGCGCGAGGGCGTAAAATATGACTTTAACGAGCCGCTGCTGGAAAAACTCCTCGTGCAGCCGGCTTGGCGGGAAGCGTCCGTTGTCGTGAGCATGCTCTTTCTCCAGCCAGGTCGCCACGCCGGAGCGGAGGGAGACGTTGCCGGTATCTGTGCGCGAGCCGAGGCCGAGTCGCCTGCCTTGAAAACTTTCCGAACCGCGCTGCTGGCCGAGGATCCCGCCTTGATTGAGCTGTTGGTGCGGCGTTTACGCCAGTTGGTCTGATACGGTCAGCCCTATTCGGGGGGAGTTCGCTTTGAATGCTTCACGGGGATAACGGCTAACCATTGCGGCACACCGCGCATCTCCGAGACGATGCGTCAGCATTCAAAAGACAGCTTGTAAGAGGCTTGCTCCAGAAAAATCTGCCCTGCCACAGGAGGGAGGCTGGGACGCTTGAACCGCCTCAGGCTTCGCTTGTGACGGGGAGGACGCCCTCGATCAGGCCCTGCTGGATGGCGTAGCGGGTGAGGCTGGCCACATCGTGCAGGTCGAGCTTCTTCATCAGGTTTGTACGGTGGTTTTCGGCCGTTTTTACGCTGATGTTAAGCTTTTGGGCGACTTCCTTCGTGCTGTGGCTTTCGGCGATGAGTTGGAGGATTTCGCGCTCGCGGGCCGTCAGCACATCCACGCCCTTACGGTTGGAGGCATTGGGATTGAGCACGGCTTCGCGCAGCATCTGGGCGACTTCGGGGCCGAAATAGCTGCCGCCGTTGGCGACGATCTCGATACCCTTCTTCAACTCGCTCAGGGGGGCTGATTTCTCGACAAAGCCGTGGGCACCGGCCTGGAGGAGTTCACGCACGAGGGACGGGTTCTGATAGCCGGAGAAGACAAGCACCCGCGTGTTTTTCAGGTGCTTGGCGAAGCGCCGCAGGACTTCGGCGCCGTTGAGGCCGGGAAGCATGACGTCGAGGATCACGAAGTCGGGCTTCAGCTCCATGACGAGGTTGTAGGCTTCCTGACCGTCGCCGGGTTCGGCGACTACTTCAAAGGACGGGTCAGACTGAACGATTTGGGAGATCATCTCCCGGACGGCAGTCTGATCCTCTACGATAACAACTTTCTTCATGTGAGAGCTTTTGAATGGCAAATAAACAGAAATACAGCGGGTACGCGAGCCCAATTAGGGTTTAGCCTGAAGTGTGCCCTTCAGCAGGCCTGCACTCCAGTGGGCTAAACGGTTTAGTATGATCCCCTCATTGTAAAGTATTTTTAACCTGTTGTTCCCATCACGGGATTTTTAAGAATTCCTTTACAAAGCTCCCTCGTGGACAGGGGAGAAAAATGGTAGGCCGGCTGGGACTCGAACCCAGAACCAATGGCTTAAAAGGCCACTGCTCTACCGATTGAGCTACCGACCCATCTGATTGAAAATCAGTATGTTATGACTCTTTGCAAACTTTAACTTGTCACCCATACCTGTAACCGCATCCTCAAAACCGTGTCAAGTTCTCCAGAGTACGTAAAGGTAGCTGAGTGCCTTTATCGCCATTCGCAAAGCGGGGTTTACTACGCTCTCGTCAAGAGGGCTGGCAAGCAAATTCGTCGATCTTTACGGACAAAGGACCGCAAGCTGGCCGAGCGCAAGCTGGTCGATTTCCGCCGCAAGGTAGATAGAATGTACAAGCAGGCCGGGGACAAGGCTGTCACCTTCAAGGAATTTTCTTTGACGTGGCTGAACATTTCCCAGGCCGGTCACAAGAGCCGCACAAACACGCGCCGGGAGGCTTCGGTCAAACAACTCACCTATTACTTTGGCATCAAGCGGGTGCGGGATATCACGATCCGCGATTGCGAGGCTTGGCATGTGGGGCGTAGTCCTGACGTTTCAGCTTCGACCTTCAATAAGGAACGGGATGCCCTCATCGGCATTCTTGATATGGCCGTGCGCGATGGGCTGATTCTCGACAACCCGGCCCGGCAGATCGACCGGCGCAAGATTGCGAAGCCGCAGATCATTATCCCGACTCGGGAGCAATATCGCCTGCTGTTGCAAACCATGCGCGAGGATAACCCTCGGGCAGTGCGGACGGCGAAGGGGGCCTTTCTGGTGGAATGCCTTGCCTGTTCGGGGATGCGGGTAGGGGAGGCTACGGCCATGCGCTGGGGAGATATCGACTTTCAGCGCGAACTATTCACCGTCACTGGTGGGCAGGCAGGTACCAAAAACGGGGATGTGCGGGTTGTGCCGTTGTTCCCGGGCTTCAAGGATTTCCTCAAGCGGCTCAAGAAGGCGGTCGGGGGACGGCCTGCCGCTTCGGATTTACTTATTGGCATAGACAGTGCCAAGCAAGCCCTGCAATCGGCCTGCGCCAAAGCTGAGTTGCCACACTTCACGCATCATTCCATGCGCCATTATTTCGTCAGCAACGCCATCGAAGCCGGAATCGATTTTAAGACCATTGCGGCTTGGGTCGGTCACAAAGACGGTGGCTTGCTGGTCGCTAAAACCTACGGCCATCTGCGCGATACCCATTCCGCCGAAATGGCCAAACTGATGAAAGCTTAACCATCAACCGAAAGTATCAATATGAGCGTTACAGCCATCAAAGAAGTACATAGTCATGGAAACAGCGACGTTTCCATTTTCTCCAAGACTCAGTTCACCGTCGAGTTTACCCAAGAGGAAGCCGATGGGATACGCAGGATCGCAAAGCTGACAAGCATTCCAGAGGAAACGATCATCCGCTTTTCGCTTCGGGATTCTTTGGGGTTCAATCAGTATGAAGGGTTCAGTCAGGAGGACGTTTTTAACGCCATGGCCAATTGCATGGAGGACGGCAGGATTACACATGAAAGAAGCCGCCTTGAAGCTACATACTGACGAGAATGCGTTAAGGCTAATGGACTCATAATCAATAAATAAAGGATACGAAAATGAGCGATACAACTGTTGTAGAGATGCAAAGTCATGGAAGCCAGAGCGCATCCATTCCCGCCAAGACTCAATTTGCCATCGAATTCACCCAAGAAGAGGCCAAGGGCATCAGAAATATTGCCGAGGCTCTTGATGTATGCGAAGAGGACATCGTGAAGTTCTCACTCCGGCACTGCCTTGGCTTCAATTGTTACAAGAACTTTAGCCGTGAAGATATCTTTGTGGGGCTTGTCAGTCATATTGAGGATGGGGAGTTTGATCGAGAATGGTACACTATTAATTTCTAAACGATATTAGGTAATAAACATTGCGGGTCGGGTTATGATTCCCGGCCCGCTTCAATTGGGTGCTATGAAAAAACCAGCTATGCTACCAGAGTCCGAATGGACTTTTGATTCTGCGGTTGCTGAATGGGGCCTGTGCCTTGTGTTTTGCTACGAATACGCAAGGACTGCCTGCACGCTGTACCCTGAGTTTGCGAAACTTATCGAAGAAGTCTGCTATGTCGGCAATGTGCCGAGCCCAATTCCTTGGGAAGGGTACAAGGATTACGGGATAGAGACACCCGAAGAGGGAGAAGACTTGGATGCTCGGATGATGAAAAGGCGTGACGAGCTTGCAGGCCACCATTTAGGCCCATTTCTATTGGCTGTGCTTCGGTATCTCAAGAACCCCAAGTTGGGTGAGAATAAGCCAATCTCGATAGCAAATCCATTTGTAGATTGGTTCGTACGATATGCTCGGAATTGGAGTAATCGTTCACCAAATCCACTCTATTTCATGCATCCCGGCAGAGGGAATGCTCATGTGTGGACAAGCTACATGGGTGAGGCATGCGACGTCGAAAATGATACAGCATGGATGGCTCCGTCAACTTACCGCCCGACTGATCGGCCACTCAAGCCTCTGGTACATGGTTTTACAACCGCATCGTTGATGGAGGTCAATTGGGCCTACCCAGACAAAATACTGATGAAGTACTTTGAGCAGTTTTTGCGAGAGAATCGGCCACCTCGCTATAGATATGGAAGAGGCCCAGCCGCACTCTACACCAGCAAGCAAATCGGTGTTTACGGTCAGCCATTTCCTTTTGACCAAAATCAAGGACTCGAATGGCTTTCAGTCTTTAGACGCCGCAATGCAATACTTGATTATGCATGGGATGAGTATTTCGCACTGTATGATCCGATCAAGGGAAACGAAAATGAACTCAGCTACCTAAAAAGGAAAGAAGCGTCCCAAGAACGCTTGGCCGTTCAGATGAATAAAGCGGAGGTGATCCTCAAATGGTTTGCCCATGGCGGTTACATTGCTAAACGCAAAAGCAATTCAGAGCCACTGTGGAAGCACATCAAAAGCCTCGAAGAGTTGGAACCAGACGGAGAGTGGTCCAGTGGACTGGGATGGATACAAAAACCGGAGTTCGACTTTGATGATGACGAGTAGCTGAATTGTCCAAGGAGAGGGTTATTTCAATAACCCTCACTGTGACAGTTGTATGCAGGCGTGAGAGCGTGCCTGCATGTCCACCGCAACACCCGACAATAACACCTCCGTACCTTTGCAGGGCAGGCTTGCTCTGACGAGGGATGAAACTGCCCAGGCATTGGGGATTTGCCCCAAGTCTGTTGACCGGCTCCGGCAGCGTGGTTTGCTTCGCGCATCCTACGCCTTGGGGCGACCCCGGTTCGCTGTTCGCGAGATTCAGCGCTTTCTGGATGAAACATCGCAACCCGTGGAGGTTGCGTGATAACCGGCCCTCCAGATAAAAGAGAAGCCCGAGAGGCGGCCACCTCTCAGGCTTCAGGAAAATCCAGTTTTTGCGGATCGGATTCTTGTGACAGAAAGACATTTGCGTCCCCGTCTGTCAAGGCGGAATGCCTGTCGGCTGTTTGCGACAACAGCAATTCGCTTGCTGATTGCAGCGCAAATGAGCGTTCCGCAACGAGCGCCGCAAATGATCGTTGTGCCCATGCAACCCGCATAAATACGGGAAGCAAATCATTTGCGACTGGCCAGGCAAACCCCGGTTCAACCGATGATTGCAAGTCCGGTTTGTGTGTTGTTGCTGCCGGCGAGTCACAACCGCAAACCGCAAACGCGTGGGATTTGCTGGAGCGGTTGGGTTTTGAGGGTACTGAAACCGAAGATTTCCGGGCTCCCGAGTCTGAATATCTGGATATTTGCCGTTCCTACAGCGGAGAGAGCATTCCGGTTGAGTCCTATGAGAAGCTGGTTGCCGATCAGGCGGAATTGATCCGCATGTCAGATGAAATCGCAACACGCTTGGCCGATGGGTATTATGATGCCGAACTTGAGCAGTCGGTATCTCGCAATCCGTGGCCGGAATCAGCACAACCATTGTGGCGTTATTCGGCTCTGACGAAGTGCAAACAACGGCTTCCCACCTACCGGAACATCCGGTTCCTGCCTTGGCAGGCGAAGATGCGCCGGGGCACGCACTTGAAGTTCCTCGAATGGTGGTGCAACCGCCATCCGTTTGCGAGGATGTTTGTGCCCACAACGGGCGCACGTTGTTGTGTCGATGAATTGCGGGAGCGCATTCAGGATTTGCAGCGCAAAACCTCGAAGCTGAACGCAAAGCCGTGGTTCAAAAAGCACTATGAGATTGTGTGGCGGTCCACGGAGATCGGGACGCCTGAGCAGGATGAGGCGGGGGAGTGGACCTTTCACCCACACGCGCACATCATCGTCAACCAGAAGCATTTTATCCCGCCCGAGCAATGGCAGGTCTTGCGTGCTCGGATCAAGGCGCACTTTGGCGGCAATTACTTTCGGGAATCAGGCAAGCTCGCCAAGCCGCGCGAGGCTTGTAAGTACGTGGTCAAGCCGCAGGCCGTGCTTGAGCTGGACAACAAGACGTTGATCGAGTTGTACGATGCCCTGTTCAAGTTGCGGCTATGCCAGCCGCTCGGCTCCCTGAAAGAGTCGATCAATCACTTTAAGGAACACCGCTTGAAGCTGGTTCGCCCGTGTAAGTCGAACGGTTGGAAGTGGCGCACAGTCAAAGACTGGAACCGCCATTGCGAAAAGGACAAGGATGACGCCGAGCTTTCCGACGAAGAACTTGTTGAGGGCAATATCGCGATCAGCGAGCCGGGAAACGGCGGTTGCGCTGTGCTGGCCCGTACGCAACCCCTACCGGCTGCCAGCACGCTCTCTGAGCCGTGCTTGCTTGTGATGGGTGATATCGAGGCCGGAGAGGATGAAATCCGCAACGACAGCCGTTTTCGTGAGCTTCTGGAGGCTGCCGGGCCTGCCTACCGGGCCGGGCAAATGCTGGAGCATATTTCTGTTCACAATAGTGTCGTAACTGTCCCACCTGCGGAGCAACGGCAGTTATTCACGGTTCCCGGTATTTGGGAGCATCCCAACTCATGGCATCCGCCCGAGAGCTTTTACCGGGCGCAACGCACGGTTTATCCGCCTACCCCTTGGGATGACGGCAGTGTCAGCGTGTCCCCGGCAACGCCGGAAATGACGGTGGCGGCCGGTACGGCCCATCCGTCACGGAAAAGGCCGGGGCCGGTGAGCGGGCCTCTCCTCTTTGGGTGTCGCGCCGCAGGCGCGAAATCCGGGCGGTCCGCGCTGCAATCGCGGTACCCGGATACGGAAAAGCCCGTACGCCATGGCGAAACGGGCCTCCCCTCTTTGGGTGTGTATGAGGAACCTTTAGCATACGTGAGGATAAGTCAATGAATAATCACCATCGGTCACAAATAAATGAACTCAGGCGTTGCGCTCAACACATGCAACGCGTGTTGAAACGTATGAGTGCGAATAGTGATTTGCGCTTCTGCATAACGATCGGCAGCGAGGGCGCAATGGCATCGTTCTTTCGCCACGATGCGCCTGACGCCGCCGTTTCGTGTGACTCAGAAAATGCCTCTGCCGCCGTGGGCGAGTTGTTCCAAATGATCGCCCGATAAAACTTTTCCCGGACAGGCCGGGAAACATGAAACAAAAACTAAAAATAACAAGAAAATGCTAATTCAAGCAATCATTGGGGCCAGCGGGCTTGCCGCTCTCTGGTCATGGCTGAAAGAAGACAAAAACGAGGATGGCTTTACGGGAAATGAAGCTGTCCTTTTCAACGAAGAGAGCAAGCTGCCCTCTGCCGACTCGAAAGCGGTGAAGCAGCTTGCGACCGAAGCGGACGTGCAGATCGACAAGTTGCGCGAGCACCTTGCCGGGATCATTCCCGACGACTTTGAATTCAGTCTGGCCTTGGGCCGGGACGAGGAATTCCAAGTCACCTGGCGAGTCTCAGAAATCGGCATGGTGCCCCGTGTGCCCAAGATTTCGGACGACACCCTCTTGGGCCTGCTTCGGAAAGTCCAGTTGGTTGACTGGGACAATGAGCGGGAGCTTGCCCGCAAGGGCGCAAAAGCCTTCGAGAGCTTCTGCGAAAAGTGCCGTGAATTCAACGGCGCTTACGAGGGGGCGGACAAGTAACCTCTGGCTCCACTGCTTCACGTGCCCCGCCGTCAGTCGGCGGGGCATTGTTGTATTTGTTTGATTGTATCATGTCGGGGCGTATCATCCATTGCCCTATGGACGAACAACAGAGCTTTAAAATTAAATTGCGCCCCGAACCGATCAAGGCCCCATCCATTGCTGAAATAAGACAGCTTCAAACTGACGGGAAAGGTGACGAAGAGATTGTTAAGAGCATCTTTAAGGAAGACGTTCTTGAGCGCAGAGAACACGCTCAAGCCATTGTCAGCTATATGCGACATATCGAGTCCCCCTTTACCTATTGCTTGGATGCCCCTTGGGGGCATGGAAAAACCTCGTTTCTCAATCTGCTTGAGCGTTTGTTGCAATATAAAGGCTGTGTCGTTCTTCGGTTCAATGCATGGGAGAGCGATTATTTGCCTGACCCTTTCGTGCCGCTATTTGGGCAGATTTATTCGCAGATTCGTGATTTATACCCGAAGGGAAAACTTCCTCAGAAAGCCAAGGATGTATTGCGCAGAGCCGGGGCAGTCGCTCGGGCTATAGCGCCGGGCTTGTTGAAGCTAGGCTTGGAGGCTGCCGCAAATTACGGGGCTCCCGGATCAGTAGAGGCAGTGAAGGCGGTAGCAGGGGCAATAGACCCGGATAAAGCCCTTTGTGCTGCTGAAGAGGCCAAGCGCCTGTCCGAAAAAGCCATTGAAGACTACGGCGAGGAAACGAAGGAGCTTTCTGCATTTGTGCATGCGTTGAGTGAACTTGCTCATGTTGTCAGAGAAGATCAGCCCGGCGATGACCTTCCCATTGATCCCGAGATGCCGATTGTCGTGTTGGTTGATGAACTGGACCGATGCAGGCCATCGTTTACCATAGAAGTTCTTGAGCGCATAAAGCATCTCTTCTCTGCGGAAGGAATCTGCTTCATCGTGGCGCTCGACCGCACTCAGCTTTGTCACATGATCCGTCAAGTGTATGGCGCTCAGACTGACGCGGATGGATATTTGGAGAGGTTCTTTGATTTAGAGAGCAAGTTGGCGTGGGATGTTGATGAAGGTGCCCTTCGTGCAAGCATGGAGGGTGTCCTATGCTCTATTAACGGGGAGGATCAGCAGGTCCGGACGCACATGCTCAAGCGTCTTACTAGTGTCCCGTTAGCTTAGTTCCTGATAAAAATATTTTCACCGCAGAGGCGCAAAGACGCAGAGCGACATCTGTATCCACGAAGTTTTCTGTGCTTCTTGTGCCTTTTTGTGGCCATTAACATTTGTTAAGAACTTAGCTAACACGACACTAGTGCTTGTTTCATTCTATGGTCATACGGGGTTAGTATGAGAAAGATAAATCTCATTGTTAAACGTCTTGCCTTGACTCTCCCAGTCGCGGTTGATCGCTCAAAGGCTTGGGATATTCGTGAATCAATTGTGGCGTGTGCATCTACACTTTCTGTTGTTAGCGTTTGCGATCCTGAGTTGTACCTTAAGATTGTTGGTAGACGGATATCAGGGGCGAAGGCAATGGAGGCTATCATCTTTAGGAAGGGAGATGATGCACTCCGTAGTAGATGGCCAAATTTTGACTATTCTTTTCTTGAGGATATCATGTTGCTTCTTCCATATCCTGATCCCGCCATTGCGGTGAACGAGTATAGAAAGATAGTTTCCAGAATCAATGAGCGAAACTTCCTGAGGACTATGCTGGATGCCCCGATCTCGAAGAACTATGCAAATACGTTGTTTGTAGGTTATACCGACCAAAGAACGTTCGCTTTCAGCGCTGACATCTTGCGTAAATCAATTTGTCCAGCAATTGAGCTTGCTGTTCATCATGAATGATATGACATCTGGCCTGATGTGACGGCATGAGCCTGCCTGTCAGTATCCGTCCACCAGCATCGAAAATGGCGTTGCTCGATAGGCACCTGCACCAACGCCAGAAATGACGGTGCAAGATCCCGCTTCGGCTGTGTTCTGTTTTGTGGGATGTGTGATTGGCCAGGCGTTGTTTAAATTGTGACTGATCGATCGCTACGGGAGGTACGGTGATCGATGTGAGGGCTGGGCAATGTTTGTGACCGCACGTATGTTGTTTCGTGGGCCGGGACACCTACTCATCTTGCGAAATCGGCAAAAGCCGGAGCTGAGTCACACCAACTACGCGAGACGCATGGCGGGTGTGGGAGGGCGATTGATGTGACTCGACGCGGGGGCCTATTGGGTAGGCTTTTGCTTGTTGTGTTTTTCCCTTATCTTGTCGCAAACCTCATCGACCCGCTTACAGAACTCGTCATAGCTGAATGATCTGCATCCCTTCCCGTGAACTGCATTGATGATGCGCCGCTTTATACTTGGGATGGGATCGGCATCTACGGGTTCTGGCTTGTCTTTCACGGGTCAACCTATGGCCTTGAGCCCTGCCGGAGTCAACCCCGTCTCCGGGTTTGATGTCCTGCCTGCCGATTGTTCAAAAGGCTCGACTTTCGTGCGGGCGTCAACAGGGATGTTGAGTGCCTACCATTCAAGACGTATACGATATTTTAAGAAATTAACGCCTGCGTACCGGCGTTTACTTCGGCAATGCTCACGCGAAGACGAGGATACGGAAACGCTATCTCTCGAAGAATTCAGGGAAGAGCTTCAGCGGGTCGTGTCCGGTGAACCCGTGGACCAAGCTGGGGAATCCCGGCAGCCTGCCAGAAGCAAAGCGGAGAGTCTTTGGCCGGTGCGCCTCCGCATCCGAAGGCACATTCACTGGCACAAACGCCTGACACCAGTTCGCAAGCAATTAAAGGGTATTTTGCACTGGAACCTGATCCGCATTTCGCTTTTCGATCTCGATGCTTAGCCACAAGGAAACTTGCTTCACGGAGTTCTTTTCGTTCAAATTCAGGTATCGCAATCAGAGGGCGCAAGATGAGAGGCCGGGCATTCAGGAGAAAACAACGTGACAAGCTGATGCGCAGGCGCGCCCATTATTGGGGATCGTCACCTGCCGAGAAGCCGTGTCTGGGGATGTTGAACAAGACACCGCTACCGTCCTGTTCGTGCTCTATATGCCGGGGCCGCAAGTATCTGCCCCGCAAGCTCACACTCAGGGAGGTTTCCCATGCCCGGCTTACGCAATTGGAAAGCCGAGACTACCCCAAGGTGAAGCATGTCTATCGGCAAAAGCTGTCTTGGGAGTGATTGGACAGCGTTTGCGGAAACCGTATTCGCCCGGTCTGGAACTGCTCTCGGCGTTGGCAGAAAATCCCGCCGATTGCGGCGTTTGTTGTGACTCTCCGGACGTAAACGATCCCGCAAATGTGGCTGTTGTTTGCGGCCCGAACAGGCTCCCCTGGTCAGTCGCAAATCGTTTGTCCCCTGTGTCTGCGTGGATTGCGGAGCCGCAACAACGGTTTGCGATCCATTTGTTTGCGACGCAACAAGCGAATGCCCGTCGATTGCGTTTGGTTGGAGGATTTGCGGCTCAGGGAAGCGGTTTGTCCGCATTTGCGGGCACAAAAGGCTGTGTCTGGCCAGGCTGAATGGATTCCCGGCCCGATCCCTGCCCCGATTGTTGAGAGGGTATTTGTGTGACTCGCCCAGGTTGAGTCACGGATGCCGAATGCGGTGCTTCATGCGGGAGGCTGAGTCCCCCAGCTTGGGGGCATGACCACGTATTTCTTGCTGGGGAGGCGAATTCGCTCGGGGAACTGGTGTTCGAGGTAGGTTTTCAGGCTGAGCGTGAATGACTCCGGGCAGAGTTGGGCTAGTTCCTTGATAAAGGTATCACGCTTGCGAAAGTGCCCCAAGTGGACCTTGACTCGCCGGGTGGCCGTCAAGGCCCGGACGAATATCTTGTGACGTTGAACTTTATCCGGGGCCTGTTCGGAGAGGTGATCCGCATAGGCGGAAAAGTAATGGACGCCAGCGAACCGGGCTGTTTTGCCGATGAGGTGCAGGGTGGATTCGCACATGGCCGCGATATCGAGCCATTTCAACGGGCGTTCGTCGGTGTCTTTTTCGGCTTCGCAAACGGAATGATAGAGGTTGAATCCATCTACGAAGAAAGCTGTTCGGTTGGCGGGTTCTTCCATGTCGGGGCAAAAAAAATCCCCTAGACCGTAGCCTAGGGGGGGCCGTGAGGCCAGCTCACAATGGAACTGGATTCCCACGGGGAGGATGACTAAATATCGGCTATACGCTGGTTAGCTGCAAGCATTATGTGCATTTTAACGACTATTTTGTGCGTTACTATGCGTGTGTGTGCAGTTGTGTGCATTACCAGTCGTTTAATGGCGAAATTAGCGGATAGGTTTGTCACTTGTAACCCGCTACCTGTAACCCAATGCGAAAAACAGAGTCCATTTCAGTCTCGCGGAGTCCATTCGTAATGCGACTCAAGCCATTGATTATCAATTGAATGTCCAGTGTGGACGAGGGGAGTCTAACGCAGTCTAAACCATCAGGAAGGCTTAAAAGGCCACTGCTCTACCGATTGAGCTACCGACCCAAAAATATTGATACGTAAGAAGATGGTGCGAATTGCCATGATCCATTCAAGCAAAACTGTCCAGAGGGTAAAGACCCCTGGATTTGTGTGGATTGCTGAATGTCCATGTCGTGTTGCACCGATGAATGCGTACGTAATGCTCGAATCAGGAAAAACGGCAAGCTAATTAAGAAATCGCGGCAGACTCAAGACCGAAAGTTGGCAGAACGGCGATTCGCCAGGTTTGTTCTGGTGTTCCCGTCGTTAAGAGGTTTGCTGGAGTATTTCGCCGCATGGGAGTGCTTGGGCGGGCGTTCGCACGACTGTGCTCCGGGCGCAAAAGGATTGCAGATTGGCAGGAGGCGGGTACGTTCGCTTTCATGAAATTCCCTTCTGTTTTCGTGGCCGGGCTCTTGTGTGCAGGGGCGCTGTGGATGAGTGGTTGCGAATCTCCCGTCTCTCAGGGGATGTCCACCAGCAACAAGGATTTCCAGAATTTTATGTTCGGCTACGAGGAGACCACCTACGAGTACCCGGTCCAGGTGCCGGGGACGAATCGCTGGGTTAAGATTGTCTCGCCGGAGCCGATTGACCATCCGTTGACCTATCAGGATTACCTGGACTGGAAGGCCGCTCAGGAAGCTCAGGAGGATAAGGACAGTCCCGCGGTTTCCACCGGCTCCAAGGTCAACGCTCCGAACCGTAAACAATAAAGAGCCATTCCATGACCTTTGCAGAAGAGTTGATCCTCCTGGCCCTCGATCCCGACACGGGCAAGTTTCAACCTCTTCCGCGCAAGTCGCTGGAGCTTTCCCTCGCCGGGGCGCTCCTGCTGGAAATGGCCTTCCACGGGATCATCGACACTGAGCCGGGCACCGTGGTCGTGCTGGAGGAGAGCGTCCGCCGCAGCCAGTTTCTGGACGCGGCCTTGCAGACGATCCGCGAGGGTAGCGACCGCATTCCGCTGCGGCAGGCCTTGGCACGGCTGGGCTTGCAGGGCAATATGCTGATCGGCCGGACGCTGCGCCGGCTGGTGGACCAGGGAATCTTGAGCCAGAAGGCGGATTCTTTCCTGTGGATCAAGCGCCCCATGCGGCATCCGCTGGCCGATGGAGAACTCTACGACAATGTGGTGGACCGCATCCGCGCGTTGGCACTGGATCCGGAGGAGATCCCCAGCCCGCACGAGGTCGTGCTGGTCGCGCTGGGAGAGGCCTGCAAGCTGCACCGCTTCCTTTTCTCGGTGCAGGAGTACGCGCAGTGCCGGGAGCGGTTAAAGGCGATTGCCGCGATGGACTTTGTCGGGCAGGCGATCATCGAAGCTGTTTCCAGCATTGGAGAGCGTTCGCTGCTGGAGTTGGCGGCGGGGGAAGAACCCTGACCGGTACCGGCGGGCTGACTTGACCCCGGGGGCTTTTGCCATAGGCATATTACGCGTACCTATGATTTTATCTATGCGTCGATGGTTGTGCGGTCTGACGGTTGGCCTGGCGATTTGTGCTGTTGCGGCCTATGCCGGTGAAGACGGATCGGGCGGGCAGCATGTCGGGGATACACCAGGCCTGGAACAGCCCGGCGGGGAAGTGTCCGCAAGCCAGGTGCCCGTTGAGCAGCCCGCCAAGGTGGAGTCAGCTTACGGGGATATGGCCGAACCGGAGGATTTTTCAGGGAACCGGCGGCCGGTTATTTCGATTCCGAGCCAGCGTGGGAGCATCCGCGACTACCAGAAAACGGTGAACTTTGCCCGGCTTTCCAGCCCCCGGCGGACTTGGGAGTCGATGTTGCGGCTGATGGACGAGTACAGCCAGGAGGTGCAGGAAAACGGTTTTACCTACGCCAATCACGCCCGTTTGGTCTATCTGGAGGAGCAGATCGTCAACCTGTTCGATCTAAGGGAAGTCGCCCCCTCTCTGCGCAGTGACGTGGGTATGGAGGCGGCCGTCTATCTCCGTGATGCCATCGCCCACTTTGACTTGCCGCCGTCGGATACCCTGCCGGACCGGACCGAGGCCTTCAAAGAGATGAAGGACGGCTTCCCCGGTATCTGGAATGTGTATGGCAGCCCGATCGAGATCTCCTATATCGATTCGGGGGAGTTTAAGGGACGGTTCCAGTTCTCCCTCTATACGGCCCTCAACGCGCGGACCATGGCCCAGCGCGTCGAGCACCACACGTATGTTTATCCCGAGTTCGCCGGATTGCGCGAGGCGTACTTCAATACGCCGGGACCGGGAATCCCGGACGTGTTAATCGACTCGCTGCCGGGCTGGATGCGCCGGGATTTGTGGGGGATGCGTCTGTGGCAGTTCTCCATCGTGCTCATCCTGACCTTGGGGGCGGTCCTGCTGGTGCTGGCTCTCAAGCGTTTGCTGCGGGCTTGTTCGCAGCGTCTTCCGCGGGCAGTAGGCAGCGCCCTGTGGCTGTTGTTGCCGTTGCTGATTATCTACCTGGCGGGCAAGTTGAACTGGTTTTTCAGTGAGCACGTCTTCCTGACGGGAAAGGTGCTCCGGATTGTCCACTACGTGGAGGAAGGGGTCGCCTTGCTCAGTTTGGTGGCGATGATCCTGGTCGGAGGAGGTGTGTTGATGGAGATTATTTTTCTGGCCCCGCGCTTTGATAAAAAGGGCGTGAACTCCTACCTGATCCGCTTTGGCCTGCGTCTGGCCAGTATCGTGGTGGCGGCCGTGGTCCTGCTGGAGGGGTTGCAGCGGATGGGCTTCACGCTGGCAACGGTTCTGGCCGGGGCCGGGGTGACGGGTCTGGCTGTGGCCCTGGCGGCACAAGAGTCATTGAGGAATATCTTTGGCAGCATCATGCTGTTGTTGGACAAGCCGTTCAAAATCGGCCAGCGCGTGAAGGTGCGTGGCCACGATGGTTTTGTTGAGGAGATCGGGCTGCGTTCGACCAAGATCCGGCAGTTGGACGGCCATCTGGCCTGCCTGCCGAACGAGGATGTCGCCCGGGCCGACATCGAGAATATTTCTGAGCGTCCGTTTATTCGCCGCATGATGAATCTGGCGCTTCCGCTGGATACCCCGTCGGATAAAGTCGAGGAGGCGGTGCAAATCGTTCGCGACTTGCTGGCGGTGCACGAGGTCCCCCGAACCGAGGTGGAAATCGCAGCGAATCCCGAGCTGGAAGACCGTCCGCGGCTCGTCAATGAGGAGATTAACCAGCCGGGCTATCCGCCGCGCATCTTCTTTAACGAGTTCAACCCGGCTTCGCTCAACCTGCTGGTCATCTATTGGTTTCACCCGCCGCAGTATTGGGACTATCTCGAACACACACAGCGCATCAATCGCGAGATCATGAGCCGCTTCGAGGAAGCTGGCTTGCGGCTTGCCCTTCCCGCGCAGCGGCTTCAACTGGCCGGAGATCCTTCCCGTCCGCTGGAGATTGGCAGTCGCGAAGTCAACGGCGACGAGGACGACTTACCGCTGGCCGGTCTGCGCGAAGCGGAGAGTCCCCGCCGCGAACCTCCCGCTTCCGGAAGCAAGTCCTGAGGCGGTCGGCAATCGCTGGCTGGTCTGAAGCCGATCTGGCCGACAGGCGACTCGGGGCTTTTAGCGGTGTTTGTTCCGGTACTCTCGGGGCGAAATGCCGTGGAGTTTCTTGAACTGGCGTGAAAGGTAGTTGCTGTCGTTGAAGCCGCAGAGGAAGGCGATCTCGGTCAGCGAACGCGGCGGGTTGTGGTCGCGCAGGAGGGGCTCGGCCAGTTGGATGCGCTTGCGCAGCAGGTAGGTCGCGGGTGAGGTGCCAGTGGCTTTCTGGAAGTAACGCTGAAAGGAGCGTTCGGACATGGCGGCAGCGCGGGCCATCTCCGACAGGCTGCGAGGGGCGGCGGGGTCTGCGTCGATACTGGATAATACCTGTCCCAGCCGCTGGTCGAGACCTGCCGAGCCCCGGCTGTGCGTCCCGTAGCGGCGGGCAAGCAGGGCGAGCAGGGTGGATAGCCGTGCCCGTGCCAGATAGCTGCCGGTCTCCCCGCCGTGGGCGAGCTCTTCCTCGATCATCGAAATATCCGCGCAGGCCGTTCGCAGGTCGGCGGCATTCAGGCAAAGCCGCTGCCGGAAGTCCTTCTGCTCCCAGCGGGTAAACTCAAACGTGAAGAGAGAATGAAAGCCAGGCAGGCTTCCAAGATGGCTGGCGATATTTTCCAGAACTGGTTCGGATACGAGCAGGTTTATGAGGTTAAGCGCGCGCGTTTCCCGGTAGGCGTGGCTACGCCTGCGCCGGATGACCATGACGTCACCGGGATGGATATGATGGCGAAATTGTCCCGTTTCATGGACGCCCGACCCTGACAAAATAAAGATAATCTCAGCAAACTCGTGCTGATGAGGCTGCGTCGGCTCCTGGTCGTCGATGCGCATGACGCGAATCGGAGTGGAGGTATGCGCGAACAGATACTGCCTGCTCAACAGGATGGATTCAGACATGGCGTAATCGTGCTTGAAATTGTCGTCTTAATCAAGGAGATCCCACTGCGGAGAAGGCTATACTGGTGGCATGTTATCCCCTTTTGAATCGGCGAAATGGATATCGGCTCCGGCGGCCGGGAATAAACAGGATTTGGCGTCCCCCTACTTGCGTTACAGTTTTCGGGTGGAGGGGGAGCCTGTCCGTTGCCGCTTGTTTATAACGGCGCTTGGGCTTTATGAAGCCCGTCTCAACGGCCAGGTTGTCGGTGACCGCGTGCTGACTCCCGGCTGGACGGACTACCGCAAGCGCGTCCCTTATCAGAGCTACGATGTGTCGGCGTTGGTGCGGCCCGGGGAGAATGTCCTCGGTGCCATCCTGGGTGACGGATGGTACTGCGGACATATTTCCTGGCTTGACCGTCAGCAGTACGGCGAACGTCCGGCCGTCCTCGTGCGCCTGAAAATCAGCTACGCCGACGGGCGGACGCGCTCGATTGTGACGGACGAACAGTGGCGCTGGGCAAGGGGCGCAGTCGTCAAGGCTGACTTGCTGATGGGGGAAGAGTTTGACGCCCGGCTGGAGTTACCGGGCTGGGCCGAGCCGGGCTACGACGATGAGGACTGGGCTCCGGCCGAGGTGTTTGTGCCCGATCCGCTCCCGGAACTGAACGAAGCGCTCTGCCCGCCGGTCAGAAGGATGGAAACACTTGAACCGGTCGAGGTGCGGGAAAGCGAAGTGACAGAAGAGGACGGGACGGTGCGCCCGGTGCGCATTTACGATTTCGGGCAGAACTTCGCGGGCCGGGTGCGGCTCAAGGCGAATGCCGCCCGGGGTAAAGTCGTTCGCCTGCGTCATGCCGAGGTCTTGAATCCGGACGGCAGCATTTACACCCTGAATCTGCGCGGGGCCAAGGCAACCGATACCTACACCTGTCGGGGTGGCGGTGAGGAGTGTTGGGAGCCGCGTTTTACTTTTCACGGTTTTCGTTATGTCGAGGCCGATGTGAGCGGCTGGGGATCGGACGACCGCCTGGAGTTGAGTGCCGTCGTGCTTCATAATGATTTGGCTCTGACCGGTTCCTTTCGCTGCTCGCACGAGGGGTTGAACCAACTCCAGCACAACATTCTCTGGGGGCAGAAGAGCAATTTCCTCGAAGTGCCCACGGATTGCCCACAGCGGGACGAGCGCCTGGGGTGGACCGGCGACGCGCAGGTGTTTGTCCGCACGGCCTGCTTCAACATGGATGTGCGCGAGTTTTTCCACAAGTGGATGCGTGACCTGCGGGACACGCAGTCGGCACGGGGCGGGATCGCCATCACCGCGCCATACATGAGCTTCGTGCCCTCCGACGATCCCAACCGTGAGTGGATGGACGAGGACGGTGGCCCGGCCTGGGCGGATGCCGTTGTCATCTGTCCCTGGACCATCTACCTGTGCTATGGCGACGAGCAGATCCTGCGTGATAATTACGAGAGCATGGCGCGGTATGTGGAGTTCATCCGCCTGCACCGGAGCCGTGACCTGATCCGCTCACACCCCGGCCTGGGCGGCTGGGGTGGCTTCGGGGACTGGCTGGCCAAGGACGGTTCCGAGGGCTTCGAGGGGCGGACTCCGCGCGACCTGATCGGGACGGCGTTTTTCGCGTACGACGCGGAACTGATGGCAAAGATCGCCACCATCCTCGATCGCGAGGACGACGCTGCCGCTTACCGCGAACTGCGGGGGACAATCGTCGAAGCGTTCCGCCGACGCTTTGTCACCCCGGAGGGCAAGCTCACCTCTGACACGCAGACTTCTTACCTGCTGGCACTGCACTTTGACCTGCTCCCGGAGGAAGCGCGCAAGGTGGTGGCGGCGGATCTCGTGCGCGACATCGAGCAACACGGCTGGCACCTGACGACGGGTTTCGTCGGCACGCCCTACCTGCTCGACGTGTTGGAGGATACGGGCCATCTCGATGTTGCCTACCGCCTGCTGGAGCAGGAGACTTATCCCTCGTGGCTGTTCCCGATCCGTAACGGTGCCACCACGATCTGGGAACATTGGGACGGGTGGACCCCGGAGCAGGGCTTTCAGCATCCGCGCATGAACTCCTTTAATCATTACGCCTACGGCGCGGTGGGCGCCTGGATGTACCGCTCGCTGGCGGGTATTGAGCTGGACCCGCAGGAGCCGGGCTATCGGAAGATCGTTTTTCGCCCGCGTCCTGGCGGGACGATTCGCTGGGCCGAGGCCACGCTGGAGTCGCCGCAGGGCCTGATCGCCATCAAGTGGGAGCTCGACGCTGATCAGGGATTGAGCGTGGAACTGGAAGTGCCCGCCGGTTCACGGGCCTGCTTCGACCCGCCCACCGGTTATGGTTTTTCCGGCGGGGAATTAGAGTCTGGTTCTCATCGCTTCAAAATCAACCGGACCAGCACGGGAAAGAAGTTCTAAAACACGCCCGGGCGTCGTGTTGGCCAAGTTCTTGGCTGACGGGTCACTAGCTGCGGCCCCAGCGGAACCAGGCGGCCTCGGCCAGAAACGCGGCGGCCAGCAGCAGGATGAGCACCGGGCGCAGGCTCTGGTGGCGGGAAACCTCGTCGGTCAGCCAAATGTCTTCGAGCAGGTTGGCCGGGCCGCCGCCGGAAAGCCGGGCGGTGTCCCGGAGTGCTTGCAACATGGTGGCTGGGGTTTGCCATTCGAGATTTTCCTGTACCCCGATTGGCCCGAAGGGCAGGGTGGCGTCACCCCACTGCACCGCGCCGAGGGTGGGCTGCCCGGTGGGCAGCGGAAGGCGGGCCCGATAGTGGCCGGGAGAGAGACGTTCCCAGAGGCCGTGGGCTGGGGTGGCTGTATCCAATTGTTGATACACGATGACGGGGGAGCTGCCGGGGTGTTCGTTCGCCCATTGCTCGTCGTAGAAAAGGTCGAGCAGGAGCGTGGAGCCTTCCAGTCGGGTGCGCAGGCCCAGGCCGCGAGGCTGGTCCGTGCCGATGAGCCAGCGGCCAAGCGTCTGGATCAGGTCGCCATAGCCGGGCCAGGCGCGGACGGTTTCACTGTACGGGCCGCTGAGCGGAAAGGTGATGGCGGCGGTGCGCCCGCTGCCCCGGTGCCAGAAGGCCAGCAGCGGGGCCTGGTACTCGTCGGTGGTATGGAGAGCGCTGGCGGCGCGGGGGCGCAGGTAGCTGAGGTTGTAGCCGTCCACCTGTTGCGGCCAATCCATCGGCTGAGGGGAGATTTCCGCCCAACCGGTGGCGGGCTGGCAGCCGACCGGCTCGTCGATGAAAGCCGAGCGCGTCACGGCGACGGTTTCCTGCGCGAAGAGCGAGGGGATGTCCGCTGCGTTGGCACTGAAGAAGCTGCGCCCGTTTCCGCGGGTCGCCACGTCCTTGAGGAAGTCGGCGTCAACGTCGGAGTCGGTGCCCAGACCGATCACACTGACGGTGGCTCCGGCGTCGGTGATGGTTTTGAGCAGCTTCTGGTAATCGCCCGGTTCCTCAGCGTCGGCGGCGTCGGCGAAAAGGATGATATGTTTCTGGCCGGCGGTGGCTTTTTGCAGTTCCTCCCAGGCGGCCTTCAGGCCGGTATAAACAAAGATACCTCCGCCCATGCTGACGACGCTGCGGGCACGCCGAACGATCTCGGGCTGATTGCCGGTGACACCGGTCAGCGGGACGACCATGTGCGGGCCGCTGTCCACGGCCAGGATGGTGACGGCGTCGTGGCCACCCATCAGGGTGACGGTCTCGGCGGCTCCGGCGTTGGCGAGGTCCATCTTGGTCTGGCCGCTGCCGGTGGAGGCACTCATGCTGCCGGAGCGGTCGAGTACGATAGCCATGGCCACGGCCAGCTTCTTGTGGTCTTCCTTCAGTTCCATGCTCACGGGGAGGATCTCGTCGATGGGCGAGTCGAAGTACCCGCCCGATCCGAAGCTGTGCTTACCGCCGAGCATGGCCAGTCCGCCGCCCTGGCCGGTGACGTAGAAGCTCAGCGCCTGCAGGAGCCCGGCGGGCAGGGTGTGGGCCGGGACGTTGTTCAGCAAGACGGCACGCGCGCCACTCAGGGTGCCGGGGGTGAGGGTGGAGAAATCCGTCACCAACTGGACGGGAAGACCGACGCGCTGGAGGGCTCCGGCGACGGGGTCGTCTGTGTATTGACTTATAACTACAACTCTCGGACCGCCTTCGATCATGACCCACGCATCCGAGCGGTTATTGCCGGGAATGGGGTCTTGCGGGTCTTCCAGCGCGAGGGTGTAGCGGTGGCTGCCGGAGTGCGGGTTGCGGTCGAGCAGGCGCAGGCGGGCGCGTCCGTCCGCGCCGAAGGTGATCGCGTTGCCGCCGATGGCGTCCGCCCCACGCATGAGCCGGTAGCGGACGGTGCGCCCGGGCTCACCGGCGGCCTGGACTTCCATCAGGACGGGCTCGCCCTGGCCGACCCGGAGCGGGAGCCGGAAGCGCTCCAGTCGCGTGTCGGCGGAGCGGTCAACTGGCGGGATGCGGGTGTAGAGCGGGAGGCCGCTCTTGCGCAGGTGTTCGGCGGTTTCGGTAAGTGGTACGGTGCTGTAGCCGTCGCTCAGTAGGAGGATTTTGGCGGCCCGGTTCGGATCGCGTCCGGCGATGGCCATTTGTACGGCCAGCGGGATGTCGGTGCGACTGGTGGCGTTGATCTCGGCGAAACGCGCACCTTCGGGGCGCTCACTGGCTTCAGCGGCAAAGTCCAGGTAATGAAGCGTGTCGTCGGGGCCCTGGCCGGATTCGATTAGTTGCTGCCATTCTTCGAGGGTGGGGTCGAGCACCGGGCGGGCCGAGTCGGAGCGGTCCACCAGCACCCACAGGTCGAGGCCGGGCTTGATCTGCTCGGCGTGCGGATCGACGAGGATGAGCGTGAGCAGCGCCAGGCAGAGGACGCGCAGGGGCCGCCACAGGCGCAGCCCGCGATGGAGCCACCCGACGAAGACCAGCGCCGGGATGAGGAGAAACCATTCAGGTTGGCTGAATAACATCATCGCCCCCTCTCCGCGTAGTGCCAGCCAGCGAGCATGACGCCGGTTAGCAGCAGGACCCACCACAGTTGCCAGGCGTCGGCTTCGCTGTTCATGGTGATGAGCCGCCGCTCGGTGTCGGTGATGTCAGAATAGGCGGCTGCCCCGCGCAAGTCGGCCTCGCGGATGTCAGCGAAGTGCGCGGCCCCGCGCAGGAGGAGCGTGTCGTCCGCCGTCACCTCAAGCGAGCCGGGGCGCGTCGGCGCGTTCAGACGCAGGTGGCCGCTGGCTTGCGCGGGCTCTCCGTTGACACGCAGGTCGCGGATGTCGGCGGGGAGGCTGACTGAGAGGGCTTGCCCCAACTCGAAGTTGTCCGCGCGCGGGCCGGGCTTTCCGTCGCGCAACTGCTCGACGAAACGGCCCGCGAGCAGGACCGTGGCCGGGAGCTTGAGGGCGTTGCTGTCGCGTAGTGAAAAATTGAATACAAGGTCGCGTCCTTGCGGATGCTCACGGGTCCAGATGAGCGGGGTGCCGCCGAGCCAGACCAACGGTGTTTCGCCGGGCCCGAGTTGGGCGGGGGTGACGCCGCCGCGCACGGTGAGCGTGTTCCAGTTGAGTCCCTCGTTGAGCGGGTGGTCTTCGACGCTGATGGCGCCAGCGGGTAGCGTGGAAGTCTCGGTGGTGGGGGCGAACAGTACCTGGTGGACGATGTCACCGGGAAGATGGTTCAGGTCCGAAGATTCGGCCACAAGCAGATCAGTGCGACCCTCCAGGGTGCCGTGGTAGGTCTCACCCAGGCTTTTGAAAAGCGCCCGTAGCGCGGTGGATTGCGCGGGGTCGCCGGTCTGCACGAGGTAGGCGATGCGCATGGGCTCGGGCCAGACGAGGGGCAGGCGGTTGTCGATGGGCCAGGCGTCGTCCTCCAGCACGAGGGTGAGGGATTTGACGCCGTGGGGCATAGCTCCGGCTAGTTCAAGGTGGCCGTTGGCCGGGAGGGCGGCGAGGCGGGGTTCGGTCTGCTCGCCGTTGATTTCGATCCACCAGCGGCGTTCGACGGGCTGGTCGCTGTAGTTCTTTAACAAGGTGCGCCAGAGGGCTTCGCCGTTGCGCATGCCGACTTGCACGCCAGCGAAACCGGCGTTGTCGAGAGGGCGGCCCGCGCTGAGGACGGCTAGCTTCGGGTCGGGCGCATCGGGCGGGTGGTCGGTGACAAAGATAACCGCCCCTTCCGGGCCGACGAGGGCGCGGACGGTGGCGAGCGCCCCGGAGGGATCATGGACGCCGAGCGTGGGTTGCCATTCGCTGGCGAGGCGGAGAAGTTCCTGCCGGTCCTCCCCACGGTAAAGCACGGGGGCGCGGGGATCGCTTTCCATTAACAACCAGTCGGTCTGTGCGGCGGTGCCGGAGAGCGTCTGCGTTTGCTCGCGGAGGGCCTCCAGCAACTCGGGCCGGAAGGCGTCCATCGAGAGCGAGCTGTCGAGCACGAGCGCAATTCGCTGCCGGGTTTGTTCGCCGATCCAGCGCGGTTGCAGGAGTAGCCAGGTAATGAGCAGGGCGGCGAGCACTTGCAGCCAGAACGTGACCGAGTGCCGCCAGAAGACGAACTTGCGCCCACCGTGGCGTTCATTGGAGCCGCGTTGGACGAGAAAGAGCGTGCTGATAATGAGCGGCTGGCGGTTGCGGTGCAGGCAGTGAATGAGCACCAGCGCCGGGAGCATGAGCAGGCCCCACCAGCCGGGGGGATTGGAAAGGATCAGGTGCACAACTCGACTCCTCCCCGTGGCCCGGCGAGGGCGAGCAGTTGTTCGGTCAGGGAGGCGTCGGCGTCGATCCGCGAGAAGCTGGCCGCGTGGCGGGCGGCGGCGTCCGTCCAGCGCGAGAAGTGCCCGTCGTAGGCGAGCCGGTAGCGGTCGATGTCCTCGCGGGTGAAGTAACGGTGCACGCGCCGGTCAGTCTCGCAGTCGAGCAATTCGACGTTGCCGAGCCAGCCGGGGGCGGCCTCGGCCCGGGTGTGTACGCACAGCAGCACGATACTGCTTCCGCTCCGGGCGAAATCGGCCAGCTGGGCTTCGGGGTCCTGGTCGAAGAGAAAGTCGGAAACAACCACGCGCATCGACCGGGTGGACCACGGGATACGTCGCCAGTCCATGAGGCTCTCTGTGGCAGCGCCCGGCGGGGGCAGCGTCCAGTCCCCGGCGCGGAGGGCTTCCTGTTGGGTGGGGAGGACTTCGCCGCCCGCGGTGAGAAAGACGTTGAGCAGGGCGGCGTTGCGCCAGGCGCTGTGGCAGGCGAGGTAAAAAACTTCCAGCGCTCGCACGGCCTTGGCCGGTTCCACAAACATCGACGCCGAGAGATCGAGCACGAGGTCCACCTGCGGGCGAACTTCCTCGCGGTAGAGCTTCATCGTGTAGTGGCCGCTGCGGGCGTAGGCTTGCCAGTTGATGTAGCGCGGGTCGTCGCCGGGGACGTAGGGCCGGTGGTCCTGAAAATCAATCGAGCTGCCGATGCCCGCTCCGGCCCAGTTGCCGGTCTGCCCGCGCCAGTTTTGCCGGTTAAAGGGCAGGCGGAACTGTCCGGCGAGGGCCTCGCTCTCGGAGATGAGGGCGGCCAGGGATTTTGTGGCCTTCGCCTGTGCCAATCGCTCGCCGATGGTCATGGCCGGGCGCTGTCCGCGCTGTCAGCGGCGGGGAGGTCGTGTTCGAGGACGGGGGGCGGGGCGACGCTGGCGCGCTCCTTGCGGGTCCGCAGCAGGGCGGTGGCTCTTTTCTCCATCTGCGCGACGAGGCGGTGCTGGGGGACGGCTTTGATCGCGATAGCGATGAGCGAGAGCGCCGTGGTCGTGTAGCAGGTGTAGATGTAGAAGGAGTAAAAGGCGGCGTGTGGGCGGCCAATGACGCCGTGCTTGCCGGTGAGCTCCAGAAACAGCACCGAGGTCGGAATCCACCCGGCCCCGAGCGTCAGGCGCGCGCCGGTCTGCTCCTGAATGAGATGGAGCAGGAGCATGAGCAGCCCGAGGCAGAGCTGGATGAGGAACATCAAGCGTCCGTAGTTGCGGCGGGTAAAGGGCGTGTAAAGCAGGACCGCAAAGGGGAAAAGCGCGGCCCCGGCGGCGAGGATGAAAAAGTTGCGCATCTCCGCGTTGACCCTGTCGCCGCTGAGCGGAATGAGAGCGATGAGCAGGCAGTAAAGGATAGCGCAGAAAACGATGGAAGGAAGCCAGCCCGGATAGAGCAGGCGACCGGCGAGACGTCCAAAAAAGCCCAACCGCACGAAGGGCTCGTAAATGGTCGGCGACGCCGAAACCGGTCGGCAAAGCCCGTCCCAGGCCACGATGATGAGCCCGATAGCAAAGACCGCCATCGGCATGAAAATATCGTCATCGATCAGGATGGTGCCCGCGCCCAGCAGGAACATGGCGAGCACGATGAGGCGCTTGGCCGTGTCATGGTTCTCCGGGACGGGGCTGAAGCGCGAGGCGGCGAACTCCATCGCCAGCATGACAAGCAGCCCACCCGAAAGACAGGCCCAGGGGAGCATTTTCAGGAACTCGCTAAAGGTGTTGATCCCGAAGGCCAGGGTGCCGAACAGCGCGGGTATGCCCCAGATACCGGCCCCGATGATAACGATCCAGCGCAGGATGGGGGACTTGATGACGGAGAGGCAGACGGCGATCCCGGTCACGATGGCCGAGCCCGCCAGCAGTGCCAGCGCGTACATGAGGCTTTCGTGGAACTCGACCGAGCCGATGTAGTAACGCAACACGAGGTAGGGGAGCAGGGAGGTGATGAGCAGGACCCCCTGCGCGACGATGGCCAGCCACTTGCCGTACACGATCCGCCGCGAGCCGAGCCGGGTCAGCATCAGCAGGTCGAGCCGGGATTCGCGGTTCTCGGAGCTGAGGGCGTTGGTGCCCATGAGCGGGAGCACCACCAGCAGAACCACGCTGGTGATGAGCCAGAACATCTGCTCCATGTCGGAACTGCTGCCGACCCCCTGGCTGATCCCGATCCCGAAAACCAGGTAAAAAAGCATGACCACCTGCACGGCCAGGAACACGAGCATGTACTGGCGCGAGCGCATGCCCTGGCGCATTTCCTTGACCAGGATCGGGTTGATGTGGTCCCCGAACCATTGAGAGCATCTTTGTAGTGAAAATGTCATGACGGCACGCCTCCCAGGATTTCGACGAAGGCGTCTTCGAGCCTGCGTTCGACGCGGTTGAATTCATACACCTCGACTCCCGCCGCGAGCAGCTCGCGCAGGAGCCCGGCCAGTTGCGCCTCCGGCTGGTCGTCCGGGCGGTGGGGGACGAGAAGCTCGTGCGAGCGGTTGTCGCCGGGCCGCAGCTTGATCTCCGGGCGGGCGGCGATCCACTGCTCCAGCCGGGAGGACTCACCCCGCGCCCGCAGGCGCACGCGCAGGTGGCCGTCCTCCTTGTGGAAGCGGAGGCTGTCGGAGGTGCCCTGGTGGACCTGCCTGCCGTTGTCGATGAAGAGCAGGTGGTCGCACATTTCGCCCAGTTCGGAAAGGATGTGCGAGCTGATGAAGAGCGTCTTGCCCCGGTCGGCGAGGAGTTTTACCAGATTCTTGAACTCAATGCGGGCCTTGGGGTCGAGCCCGGCGGCGGGCTCGTCGAGCACGAGTACCTGCGGGTCGGAGAGGAGGGCGCGGCTCAGGCACAGGCGCTGGGTCTGGCCCTTGGAGAGGGCGTTGCAGGGGCGCTCGGCCAGCACATCCATATCGGTAAAGGCCATCACCTCGTCGAGCCGCCGCTGGCGTTCGCGTCCGTGCAAGCCGAAGGCGCGCCCGTAAAAGTCGAGGTACTCCCACACGTCCATGTTCGGGTACGCGCCGAAGTGGTCAGGCATCCAGCCGATGAGGCGTCGGATGTCGCGCGGGTGGTCGATGACGTTCATGTTGCAGATCTCGATCGTGCCCGCGTCGGGCACATCGAGCGTGACCATCATGCGCATGGTGGTGGTCTTGCCCGCGCCATTGGCCCCGATAAAGCCGACGACCTGCCCGGCCCCGACCCGGAAGCTCAGGCCGTTGACAGCCCGGATCTTGCCGAAGGCGCGGTAAATGTTGTCCACTTCGATTACGTTCATCGTGCGGCCTCCTTTGCGTTAGCGCTGGCGGGGGAGGTCGCCGCCGGGGCGATTACGAACTGCCGGTACGGGTGCCAGTCGATGGAGGAGATGGCCTGCGGGGTCTCGCCGGTGTAGTTTTCCACGCTGGCGTAAACATGGCCCGCAGTCGCGTCGAGGGAGAGACGTTCCATGGTTGCGGTGGAGAATCTCGCCAGCGTGCCGCCGAGCCAGGTTTCAAAATCACTCCGGCTGACCGGTTCCAGGCGGGTGGGGCGGCCGGTGGCCACGTCTTGCGCCCGGTAAACCGCGTCGGTGGCGTGGCCGTTTTTGTGGACGTAGTAAAGCTCCGGACACAGGGCGGGGAAACTGGAAACCACGTACAGCTCGCCGTCGTCGCGGCGCTGGATCTCAAACCCTGAGCGGGTGGGGCGGACGGTGGTCATGTTCAGGGCCTGGATACGACGACTGCCGAACCAGCTCCCCCAGTAGGTCTGGCCCTCGATGCCGTAGGTGCCGGATGGGTGAAGGCTGCCGTTGCGGGTGATGCGGCTGCCCAGCGGCACGACCCAGACGCCGTCCCCCGGCTCGAACTCCCGGCTGGGGAGCAGGCCGGTGCGCGCGAACTGCTCTTCGAAGAGCACTTCCTGTCCGCCGCTGTCGGGAATGATAAACAGACGCGTGAGCTGGCCCTCGCCACCGATGCCGTCGGAGATGAGGATGAACCCGGCGATGATGGCGCAGAAGCCGAGCGAAATCAGCGGCGTGGTGAAGAGCAGCCGGTAGCGCTTGCGTCCCCGGGCCAGCACCCAGAAGTTGAGCGGACCGACGATCAGCCCGAAGGCGATCATACTCAGGATGACGAGCGGGGCGTTGACCTCCCGGCCCGCGTAGTAATTGGAAATCCTGGCGTCGGGAGTCGTTCTTGGGACGGAGTAGGTCCGCATCAGGTCCGTTCTTTGGCTGGCGGGAAGGAGCCAGAAGTTCGCGCCCCGCTCATGGTAGATACGGGCAACGGCGTCCGAATACTTCTCGGTGGGCTGGGTGCCCTGGGGGGCCTTGGGAGATTCGCCGGAAAGGTATTGGAAAAGCTCCTCCTCGTCCAGAAACGGGTAAACCCGCACAAAGCCCGCCCCGTGGCCGATCCGGCCGTTTCCTGAATCAGGGAGGCTGCCGACTGGCTGGTCTTCGGGCACGCCCTTGTCCTTGAGGATGCGGAGATCGCCGCCCTGCGACACCCACTGGAGGATCGGGCGGCGTTCGTCGGGTTGGAGCTTGTCCCAGTCGGCCTGTTGGAACCACATCAGGTCCACCCCGGCGTAGCCGCGCCAGTCTTTGGGGTAAAAGGCCAGCTCGGCGCTATCGTTGGCGAGTTCGGGACCCATGTCACTGAGATAGCCGCTGATGCGTCCGCCGTACTTGAGCCGGAGCGTCTCGGAGGCCAGCCCGAAGACCTTGGTCGAGTAGCTGTCGTAGTCCGGTATCTGGACCCAGAAATTGTCATCGGTGGCCGGACCGGTGAAGTAGATCTGGTAGTGGCCGTAGCGGGCCGGCACGATGACGGCGCACAGCAACTCGAAGACCCGGGTCTGCCCGCCGGGGACGGTCAGCGTCTGCTGCCACTTGCTTTGAAGGCTGCTGTCGCCGGGGCCGTAGCTGTAGCTCATCATATCGGCCCGGACCGTCCAGGTCTTCTCGCGGTCGGTGTTGTTGGCGATGGTGACCCGCAGCGGGTAGTAACCGGTGGGCGGGAGATAATCGAAGGCCGAAGTGACCTTGATGCTCACGTTGCTGCCCGGCTCGGTGTGGATCTGCTGCGTCTTGGCCTGGGCGGCAACCGCGAACAGCAGGCAGGCCAGGACGGCGAGCGGACGGATCAGGCGGGAGGCGGTCATTGGATCTTGGCGGCGGTGAGCGACTTGGGAAGGGCTTTCTCCTCCGGGGAAACTTCATCCAGCAGCGCCTGCACGAGCGCGGCGGGGGTCTTGCCCTGCATCTTGGCCTGGTAGCTGAGAATGATGCGGTGGCCGAGCACCGCCGGGGCCATAGCCCGGACGTCCTCCGTGCTGGTGTGGATGCGCCCCTCCAGCAAGGCGCTGGCGCGGGCCGCGGCGGCCAAGCCGATAGCGGCCCGGGGGCTGGCCCCGTAGCGCAGGTCTTTCGCCATCTCCGAGTGGTCCGGCGCGGTGGCATCCACCAGCCGTGCAATGTAGGAGGCGACCACCTCAGGCAGGTAAACCTGCTGCGTGCGTTGGCTCAGCTCGGTGAGCCGGGCCCCGTCCATCACGGGCGCGACCGTGGTCTCCTCGCCGATGGTGCGGTGGCTGATGATGCGCCGGAGCGTGTCCACATCGCTATGGTGGACCTCCAGCTTGAAAAGAAAGCGGTCGAGCTGTGCCTCGGGCAAGGGGTAGGTGCCCTCCAGCTCAATCGGGTTCTGCGTGGCGAAGACCAGAAACGGCGTGGGCAGGGCGTGGGTCTCGCCCATCACGGTAACGCGCTTCTCCTGCATGGCTTCGAGCAGGGCGGACTGGGTCTTGGGGCTGGCGCGGTTGATTTCGTCCGCTAGCAGCAGATTGGTGAAGACCGGGCCCGGCTCGAAGACGAACTTCCGCTGGCCGCCGACCTCCTGAAGCATCGGGTTGCCGGTGATGTCGCCGGGTAGCAGGTCGGGCGTGAACTGGATGCGGCTGGTTTCGATCTGGAGGGCCTTGGAGAAGGTCTTGACCAGCTCGGTTTTGCCGAGGCCGGGCAAGCCCTCCAGCAGAATGTGGCCGCGGGCCAGCATGGCGGCGGTGACGTGGCCGATGAGCCGGTCCTGTCCGAAGATCACTCCGGCCACCGCTTCGCGCAGTTGTTTAAGTTCGGCGGCGATGTCGGCGGCCAGGGCTTCGTCCAGGGGCGTATTCATAAATCAGTACAGCGGGCGGGGAGGGTCTTATAACGCAAAAACGCTTGGGTAAATAGTTATCACGAAAAAATGTAAAATTACTTGAAATACTGCTCAAGGATGGCGCGCTCGTCCGGGGTGTAGGACTCGCGCCAGACGGCATCGCCGCCGGTCCCGAGGCTGGAGGCTCCGCCGGAAGTGGCTCCGCCCTCGAAGGTCTCGGCCTGCTCGTCGTTGCCGGGGCGGGAGGAGATGCCGACGGTTTCGCCGAGCGCGGCGTTGCGCATGTCCTGGTTGGAGACACCTTCGCGGGTGGCCGTATTCAGCGATGTGCCCTCGTCGGCCATGACGAGCGGAGCCGGGCCGGGGCCGCGCTGCGGGGCTCCGGTCCCCATCTGCCGCACCTGCAAGGTGACCGCCTCCAGGTCAAGTTCGCTCAGCCCGGCAGCCCCGCCGCACTGACCCGCGCCCTGTTGGAGCCGTTCCTGCATCTGCTGGAGTTGCTCGGGGCTGAGGCTGCTCATCTGCGAAAAGGACAGCGTCTTTAGCTGGCTCATCATTTCCGGGTCCAGCCCCGGCGAGCCCGCCTGGAGCTGCTCAAGCTGCTTCAACCACGCCTGGTCGAGCTGTTCGGCCTCGGCGCTGCCCATCATCGGGTTCTCCTGCTGACGGGCCATTTCCTCCAGAAAGGTGCTGGTTGACTGAAGCTGCCGGGCCAGCTCCTGCATGGCCAGCCGGGTTTCGTCGCGGAGGGCTTCGCCCGCCTCCAGCGAGCCCTGCGTGTACCACTCCTCCTGCGGGCGGTTGCGTAGCTCGTCGAGTTGCTCCTCCAGCTTTTCGACCTCTTCGGGGGCGACTATGCGCTCCTCGCGTAGCAGTTCGGCCCAGTCGGCCACCTGTGTCCAGGCGGAGGGCTCGACCGCATCCCCGGCGACAGGCCCGGCTTTGACCGGCTGGATCGGCAGCCATAGCCCGGCCAGGATGAACGCGCCCGAATACACCAGTGGCAGCAGGGCCGCCTGCGGACGCAGGCCGACGGCGCGCCCCCGGTAAGCCTCCGGCTCTGGCCAATCGACAATCCCCTCGGCGGCGCAACTGAGGCGGTTTTTCAGCCCGAGCGCGGTCTCCAGCCGCAGAAGGGCGTCTTTTCGGGAAAAATACTTCCCTCGTCCCCGCCAAAGGCTCCAGCCGAGGGCGAGGGCGATCAGGACGAGATAGGCGGGCAATCCGGCGGTAACGGCTTCCCCGCTGCGGCGTGCGATCAGGATGTAGGCGGCAAAGAGAAGGTTGATCCCCGCGAACACCGGGACGAACCGCTGCCAGGTCCAGGCGGCGTTGACGCCCAGCGCCAGCCAGCGTGCGCGGCTGAGCCAGTAAGTGGCCGAGGGGGAGCTTGCCATCATACTCAAATCCTATCAGGAGTTATCACCTCCACAACGCAAAAGCCCCCGATTTGTTTTATTCGGGGGCTCCTCCTCGTAAGGTCTGCGCTCGCGGCCTATTCCATCGGATCCAGGTTTTCCTCTTTGACGTCTTCCAGCTTCATCGAGCCAACGCTCAAGTCCGCAAAAAGCACATTCGCCCCCGTCTTGTGGCGTGTAAAGCCGATGTTTTCCTCCCAGGAGTTCGTGCTAAACCAGCGCACGTTACTAAGAGCATTGTCAGCAATCATCATAACCCTCCCCGGGTACACGATATCCACAACCGGCAATCCTCCGATCCCTGGCTGGCCGGGGCTCACATCCCGCATCACTTTCATGTTGGCCGCATATCCCTTTGAGGAGGTGGTTGATTCATTCGCCGGGCAGTTGAAGATATGGCGCGCGCCCGGAGTATCGAATTGGGTACGCGTCAGCGAGCCCCCTGGAGAGTAATAGCCTGCAAAGCCTGACAGGATTCCGCCATTTGCGGTGCCGTCGCCGTTCATTGTGCCGGCATAGTTATCCCAAATCCAACTGCCTTTGCCGTTTGTCCAGGTCCGCCACGTGGGCAGGTACCCGCCATTGTCTGCTGTGTATAGCGAGACGGCGTTGCCGATTTGACGCAGATTACTGGTGCATTCTACCGAATGGGCGGTTGAGACCGTTGAGTGGACAACCGCAATGATGACGCTGGAGAGAACACCGATGATCGCGATGATAGCCAGCAGCTCGATGAGCGAAAACCCGCGACGATGGGAAAATTTAGATTCTGAGTCCATAGGGTAGATGGGAGGGGGAAGGTTGCGCGGCAATTGTCGGACGCCGCCTGCTATCCAACCGCGCCGGAGACTTGCTGTTTTGGAAAGAAGGGGAGTGGGATTTTTTTCTCTCTCCCGAAGGACGGGCAGAGAGGTGCGCACTCCTCTTCGATACGGCAACGAAGCAAAGGCATGATGCAAAGCGTGGTCAGATAAAGTACATTCGGTCTAGCGCTTTTACCCCCTCTTATCAAGGAAAAACATCATTTTTAAGTCATAAAAAAATGATCAATGAATCATTTTTAAGTCAAGCCGGGCAAATCTCCTGCTTGGCAGTATGATTCGCAGCCCTGGATGGCTGACCTGGTGTGGTCTGTTTTGGTGGGACAACCTTTTGCGTGCCGTTTGGGCCTGGGGGTAAACCAGTCCTCTCCCTTGCTTGCCGGGTTTTGGTCTGCTGGGGCGTGCTGAGCCTTAGTTCTTTGCGATCATGGGAGAAAGCAGCAGGGTGACCCGGTCTTCCGGGAAATGAAGTACCCGCTGCACCAGTCGGTCCAGCGCCACCCGCACAAGATCCGGGAAGCACAGGTCAATCAGGACGGGGGCCGGCTTCAGGTCCCTCACAAAGTAGGGCGTCGTTCCCGCCACCACCAATTTGGCGTGACCATCGGAAATGAGTCTCTGCCTCTCAAGGGCTTCATGGACCCGGGGGGCTGCGTTTTCCAGGGTCAGGAAGTATCCTACCGGTCCAGGCAACTGCTTGTGCAGTTTCTCTAGTACCTCCGGCAGGTCTGCCAGGCTCGCAAGCTCCGTCGTTGGCTGCGGCCAGACTCGGGAGCTTTGCCCTTTTGACATCTTCAGCGCCAGTGAGTGTCCCGGCAGGCTGGAGTTTTGCACGCGGTCCAGGAATGCCCGCCCGCGTACCAGCAGGGCTTCATGCATGTCGTGGTTCGCGCTGATCGTGACGTATGAGGCGCAATTGCTTTGCCGCAACTCCTGGAAGGCCAGCGCGCCAATCGCCACGTCATTGACCGAGGCATGGTCCACTGTCGCCACCGGATGCCCGGGGGAAAACAAGTGCACGCACGGGACCAGGGCCGCGAGTTCGGCAATGACCTCCCGCTGGTAATCAATACGCGCCGAAAGCATAAGGATCGCCCCGTCAATCTGCTGCGTCTGCACGCACAGGGGGATTTGCCCGAGCCCGGTCACCTGGTCCAGTAGCAGATTTAACTGGCGCTTACGGCACTCAGCGCGGATATGCTCGACCACCATGGCCATCGTCGGCTCCTGCAGGAGTTCCCCAGTGCCGCCGATCGTAATCAGGGCAACCGCACCCATGCGCAGGCGCGTCGGATGGATGTTCTTCGGGCGGGGGCCGGGGCGACGGGCGGTTGTCGAGTACCCTAGTTGGGACATGACCTTCATGACATGCTCAGCCGTCTTGGCCTTAACGGCGTCACTGCCGTTAATTACGCGTGAAACAGTCGCTCGGGAAACCCCGGCTTCCTTGGCAATATCCTCAATTTTAGCACTCACAGCAGGTATAAGGCTGGGAGCTTTGGCTAGAATCATAAATGTAGCAAATCAAAAAAAATGCCCTTTTCGAGTGTTATTCCATTTGTGGGTGAGTTGTTGGGTGATTTGTGGATCATTAATTAGTTGACATAAATGAAATATAAATGATTCATTCCTGCAATGAGCAGCCGTGAAGCAAAAAACAACCCCGATCTCTTTGCGCAAATCGCTACCAGTCTTTCGTCCGAGCGTCATAGCCAGCTCGAAGAGCCAGCGCTCGAAAAGTGTCCGGACAACCTGCTCGGTTTGGTAAAAGGCGATCCCGGCACGCAGCGCCCGCGGTTTTCCCGGTGGAAAAGCGCGGAGGAGGTTCAGCAGGCCCTGGCTGAACTCAAAGGCCGCATGCGGCCATTTTTACTCGATCATGCGCCGGAGCTTCCCTCCCTGCGGTCGGTTCAGCGGCTCAGGAGTTTTCAGTGGCGTATCGAGGAGCCGGAGGACCGCCGGGCGTTTGAGAATGTGCAGGCTGGGGCTGGTTTGTGGGAGAGCGTAACAGTTCCCCACTATGGTCCACCTCTGGGAGTGGCAACGACCCTCTATCGCAGGCTATTTACGCCGACAGGCGAGCTGCTTGAGCACCCGAGGCAAATCCTCTGTTTTGGCGCGGTAGATTACACCTGCGAGGTTTATCTCAATGGCGTATGCCTGCGCACGCACGAGGGGATTTTTGAGCCGTTCGAGATCGATGTAACCGATTATCTGCTCCCCGGGGAAAATGTCCTGCTGGTCCGGGTGCATAATGACCATACCATGCTGGGCGAGGCCTTCAATGATGCCTTCATGGACGGAGATAAAGTCTATGCGGCTACCGGACTGGGCTACGACGATCCGGGCGAAGGCTGGCACCACTGTCCGGCGGGGATGGGCATCTGGCAGCAGGTGCGACTGGAGGGGCGCTCCCGCTTGGCTATTACTGATACCTTTGTCCGCCCTCATCCCGACCTGAACGGGATCGACCTGGAAATCGAAGTCACCGGCTACGGGACAGATGGCCTCGAAAAAATCAGTCTGGAACTGGAGGTCTTCGGACAGAACTTCAAAACCGGCCCCCTCGTTCATGACCGTCACCATCCGGGCGGGAAAAATGTCCGCGGCTTCGGCGATCTCGACCATGCGACACCGGAGTTTGAACCGGCGCTGATGGGGCGGGGCTCGAACTGCATCCGCCTGAGCCTGCCGCTGGAGTCGCCCCGGCTGTGGGATCTGGAAACGCCCTGGCTCTACCAGTTGCAGGTGCGTCTGCTCGACAGCGATGACAAGCTTCTGGACACTGCGGCCCGGCAATTCGGGATGCGCAGCTTTACGCAGGAAACCGAAGGTGACAACGCCCCGCTGGGCAGATTTTTTCTCAACGGACGAGAGATCCGGCTGCGTGGGGCCAATACGATGGGCAACATCGATATGTGCGTCTTTCGGGGCGATTTCGAGCAGTTGCATGAGGATATTCTTCTGGCAAAGCTCACCCACCTCAATTTTCTGCGCCTGACCCAGCACCCCGTGCAGCCGGAAGTCTACGAAGCCTGTGACCGCCTGGGCTTGCTGTTGCAAACGGACCTGCCTCTTTTCGCCACTATCCGGAGCAACCAGTTTCTGGAGTGTGTGCGCCAGGCTGAGGCGATGGAGCGGCTGGTGCGCGCCCATCCCTCCAGTGCGCTGGTCTCCTTTATCAACGAGCCATTTCCTTCGGCCCGGGCAAAGCCGCACCGCTTCATTGACCGTGAGCAGATGGAGGTGTTTTTCCAGATGGCGCGGATGGCCGTGCGCCGCCAGAACCCGGACCGGGTGATCAAAAACGTGGACGGCGATTACGATCCGCCCACAGGGGAGGGGATGCCCGACAACCACTGCTACTGTGGCTGGTACATCGGCCACGGTGTGGATCTGGGTTACCTCCATCATGGCGGGTGGATGCCGGTCAAGCCCGGTTGGCACTACGGTTGCGGCGAGTTCGGGTCGGAGGGGCTGGACCCCCTGGCCACGATGCAGGAGTTTTACCCCGCCGAATGGCTGCCCGCAAACGGCCAGGGAGATGGAGACTGGAGCCCTGACGTTATCACCCGCGCCCAGTCCGGCCCGTTCCACTACCTGTGGTATCCGACTCCCCGCTCGCTGGAAGAGTGGATCGAGGCCAGCCAGAGTCACCAGGAGTGGATCACCCGGCTGATGACCGAAGCTTTCCGCCGCAAGAGCGGCATGAACACCTTTGCGATCCATTTGTTTATTGATGCCTGGCCAGCCGGATGGATGAAAACCATCATGGACGTGAAGCGTACGCCCAAGCCCGCCTGGTTTACCTACCGGGACGCGCTGACGCCTCTGGCTGTTTTTCTGCGCACGGACCGTCACAGCGGTTTCGGCGGGGAGCGACTCCCGGTCGAGGTATGGCTGGCCAATGATCTCGACGAGTCACCTGAGGGGTTGAGTGTCTGGTATGACGTGCGCTCGGGGGATCGCTTGCTGGCTCACGGAGAAAGTCCGGTGCAGGCTCGCCGTTGCGCGCCCACTGCCCTGGGAAAAATCCCCGTGGACCTGCCCGAGGTCGTGGAGCGTGAAAGCCTTGAGGTTGGCATCACGTTGCTGCGGGAGGGCAGGGCGGTCCACGAGTCCAGTGTCACGCTTGAGGTTTTCCCGGCGCTCAAGCCGGTCGAGGCTCTGGTCGCCACCCTGCCCGGTGACGACGGTGCCCGCAAGCTCCTGCTTCAGAGCGGGGCGAGCGAGGTGGACTTCTGTCCGCAGGCCAATACGATCCTGATCGCATCGGCGGAGGCTTACTACCGCAACAAGCAGGAGGTGGACGCGGCTGTCCGGGCTGGTGCCACCGCGCTGTTGCTGAACCTCCCGGTGGGCGTGCACACGCTTGGTAGTTGCAGGCTGGAGGTGCGCGAGGCCGGCATGGGGCCCCGCCACTTTGTCAGCCTGGCCGAGGGGCATCCCCTGGTGGGCGATTTCCGGCCGCAGGATTTCAAGTTCTGGTACGATGAGGCCCTCGGCTACGCCTCGCCGATTCTCCGCACGGTGCTTGAAGCCCCCGGTTGGACGCCGATTCTCAACAGCGGCAACGGCGACTGGCAGAACCCCTGGTGCTCGGTGCCGGTTGCCACGGAAATCAGCGACGGCGAAGGCTGCTGGCGCGTTTGCCAGGTCTCGCTGGAAAACCGCGTCCGCACCAACCCGGTCGCACATGTCTTTCTACTGGCCTTGCTCAATGCTGGGGCCCCGCAGACCTCGCCGTTGTCCTCCCGGCTGACGGCTAATAAGGTTGAAACTTCCATTCGGCCTTAAAAAGTCCATTTAATACCCATTGTACAGGCGCACTCAGGTGCGGCCACCCCGGCCATGACCAATCATCCCACCCCTCGTTCCGGTTCATCAACCCCTCCGGAAACACCGCTTCCTTCAGAAGGCAGCGCCGCTGTCCTTCCAGTCACCAGTCTTCCGATGGAGGATGCCGCCGATAAAGGCGCGGGCGCGCCTGAGCTGGAAGCTTCCGGCCCCAAACTCTACAAGGTCGGAACACTTGTTTATACCCGCACGGCTCTATTGACCGTGCTGGTGTGGATGCTTTTCGGCGACCTGTGCCTGTCGATCATGGAATCGACTGTGCCCGCGATTGTACCGCTTCAGTTGCGCTGGGTCGGGGCCAACGACGTGATTATCGGGCTTTTTACGGCGGGGATTCCCGCCGTTTTGAGCCTTGTTTTCAGTCCGCTGGTCGGGATACAGAGCGACCGCTGCCGTAGTCGTTGGGGGCGTCGGCGGCCTTTCATTTTCCTGTTCACGCCGGGCGTGGTCATCAGCCTGGTGTTGCTCGGATACAGCGAGCCCATTGCCCATGCTCTCTATGCGGCGCTGCCCTGGGATCAGTTCGGGATCACCCGGAGCAATGTGCAAATGGGGCTGATCGGATTATTCTCCTCCAGCTTCATCATCTTTAACATCTACATCCTTTCGGGCTACCAGTTCCTGTTCAAGGACGTGGTGCCCGAAGAGGTTCTGGGCAAATTTGTCGGCGTTTATCGGGCCATCGGAGCCATTGGCGGATTCCTCTTCAACCGCTACCTCTTTGGCAACGTCGATACGCATGTCTCTGAAATCTATGTCGGCTCGGCGCTGGTGTATGCCGTCGCGTTTCTGCTCATGGTCTGGCGGGTCAAGGAGGGCGAATATCCTCCCCCGGAGCCGCGTCCGGCCCGGCGCAATATTTTCCGCGGCATCGGTGATTATTGCCGGGTCTGTTTCAGTCACTCGTTCTACCTGAAGATCTATACGCAGGGCCTGTGTTTCTGGTGTGCCTGGGTGCCGTTCATGACTTTCATCGTGTTTTTCGCTACGGCCGCCAACCGTGACGGCTATGAGGAAACGTTGGGCCTGAGCCTGGGCGAATTCGGTAAGCTCAAGGGCTGGACGATGCTGCTGCAGGTACCGGTATTCTTTATCGCGGGGGCACTGGTTGACCGTTTCCATCCCTTGCGTGTCCTGTTGGCCGGAAGCGTGCTTACGTTCATCACGTACGTGGGCGGGTTCCTTTTCATCGGCAGCAGCAACGGGTTGCTGTTTTGGTGGCTGCTTAACGCAGTGGGTTGCGGCGTCTTTCTGGCGTCCTATCTGGCCATGCTGACCCGCTTGCTCCCGGCGGCCAAATTCGGCCAGTTCTTCAGTGCCAACTCCGTCATTTTTCAGGCGGGGCTGGCCCTGTCGCCGATCCTGTGCGGCGCGCTGCTGGAGGGGATCCGCGACTATCGCTATGTTTTTATCTGGTCGGCCGCTTTTTCACTGGTGGGGGCCATCTTCGGTGTCGCGCTGTTCCGGCAGTGGAAGCAGCTTGGCGGTGACGAGCACTACACGCCCCCCGAGACTTCGTCATCCGCGTCCTGAGTGTTGTTGAACCCAGCTGTGATTAAACTATCCTTGATTTTCCATTTTTAATTATACCCATTATGAAAGCCATTGTCCGTCCTGCGCTTGCCCTGATAACACTCCTGCTGGCCACGTCTGCCAGCGGAGCCCAAACGCCGCCGGCGTCGCCTTTTCAGGATGGCAGCCGGGTTGTCGCCGTGGGCGACAGCATCACCAATGCCGGCCTGTACCAAGGCTACGTCTATCTCTATCATCTGACGCGGTTCCCGGAGCGGCAGATTGACATATTCAACGCCGGAATCTCGGGGGATACCGCCCAGGGTGCGTCTGATCGCTATGGTTGGGATATCGAACCGCTCGATGGCAATGCGGCCTCCGTCATGTTTGGCATGAACGACGTGTCCGGTTCGGATCTGTACCCGGCGGATGGGCAGGGCGCGGATATTGAGGCCAAGCGCCTCCAGCGCGTTGACGCCTATGAGGCCAATATGCGGGCGCTGGTCAAGCGCCTGATGGATGACGGTATCGACCCGATCCTGCTGACCCCCTCTCCGTACGACGACACCTCAACTATGGAGGCCGCCAACCAACCGGGCCGCAACGCCGTGCTGGCTGAGTGCGGGCGGCGCGTCGAGGCCATCGCCGCTGAGAACGGCCTCGTCGTGGTGGATTTCAACACCCCGATGACCGAGCTGAACCAGCGTCTCCAGCAGGATGACCCGGCTTTTACGCTTGTCGGCAAAGACCGCGTGCACCCCGGTGAGAGCGGGCATCTCGTCATGGCCTACCTTTACCTGAAGGGCTTGAACGCCCCCGCCGATGTTGCCCGTGTCAGCCTGGATGCCCGGACGGGGGCTGTCGCCGACGAGTACCGCTGCGCGGTCAGCAACGTCAAGCGCAGCGCCGACAGCCTCAGCTTCGACTATCTGGCGGAGGGGATTCCCTTCCCCGTCAGCGATGGCGCTCGCCCCGCGCTCGACTGGATTCCTTTTACTGACGAGCTTAACCGCGAGATGCTGACCATCACCGACCTGCCCAAGGGAAGCTACCGCCTGAGCATCGACGGCAAGGCCATTACCACCTTGACGGCTGCGGAGTTGGGAGCCGGGGTCAACCTCACCGCTTATCCCGACACCCCGCAGAATCAGCAGGCTAAGCAAGTGCAGAGTCTGTACAATGCCAAGTATCGTTCGCCCATCGCGAAGCTCCGCGCGATCGCCTTTGTCGAGCATGCCTGTTGCCGCGGAATGCCGCACCCGCTGACGCTGCAGCAGGTGGAGCCCAAGCTGGAAAACTGGGTCGCCTCGGCCAGGGGTAAGCCGTATCAGGGCTACTTCCGCAAATGTGCCGACGAATACAAGCTGAACAAGCCCCAGCAGCTGAGCCTGATGGAGCAGGCCGAGCAGGCGCTGCCCGCCATTCGTGCGGCTGCCCAGCCTCGGCAGCATCAAATATCGGTTACCCGTATTTAGAGCAAGCGGTTTAAATAAAGTCGTAGCCGACACAGAAAGGCCGAATGGCTAAATGGTTAAAATGGCTAATTGTTGTTTTCCCCGTTCCGCGTCCAACAATTAACAATTGGCCATTTAGCCATTTAACTATGGTGGCTACAGTATTTCTTAATCCCCTCTAATAGGGAAAGTTTTTATCCTGCTTTTCCGGCTGTTTGGTGTCTTGGGGATGCCAAGCTGTCCGGGGACGGAACGACCGGGGGGCGATGAGGTATCGCCCCCTTTTTTTTGCGCCCGGCGGCTGGGTTTTGTGCGCCAGTCTGTCGATGCCAAGTCCGCTTGGTGTGCCTCTTGGGGAGAGGCGAAGACTGGAGTGTCTTGGCTCGAAAGCCAGCGCTTGCGCTCCCGGTCTGGTGGCGAAGGCTCGCTCTGCGGCTGAGGGGCGGGGTGGCTTTGGCGCTGCTTGTTCGTTGCCGATCAAGGTCGAGTCATGTCGTCGGTTGGGCAGGACAGATCCGCAAGTATTATGGCCTAAATGAGCTGCCGGGAAAGCTGAGCCAAGATGTTTGTGTGCGGGCGCAGGTGGCTTGAGGGGGAGCTTGAAAAATAAAACGCTCCCATGCGACTGGCATGGGAGCGTCAATGAAGGGGCTTGTGGCAGGGATGTCGTTTTGCCGGACAACTCGCTTCTTACCTTCCCTCGGGCTGGTCCGGGCCGATATTGGCGAAGGGGATTTCCTTCAGTTCCGGGATCAGGTTGAAGAGACCGGAGTCGGCGTTGGGGACGAAGCGGTTGGTTGCCGGGTCGAAGTGTCCGGGCGGGGTGTCGATGGTTATGTTGTCGTCAACATCGCCGTACTCGACGACGGCATCATGGATGCCTTTCTTGCCCATAATGATCGGGGTTTGGAAGAGCAGGTTGTCGTAAATGGCGTCACCCTTGGGAATGGCCGGGCTATCGTCTTTGAGTGTCAGCAACTCGGGGTAGGCCGCCGCCCAGGCTGGCTGATTAAGGGGGGCTTTGGCCAAGTCATCGTTCAGGGTTTTCCAGGCCGGGGCGGCCCAGGTGGTGTAGGCCTCGCGCATGTCGGTCGCTCGCATCATGTTTTCGACATCGATAAAGATGTTGTTGATGGCGCTGTTGTCGCGGCCGCCGTTGAACATGAGTCCCTGGGCGACGTTGATGAAGATGTTGCCCTCGACGGTTGTGCCGGAAAACCCGTCGTCCAGATAAATGCCGGAAACCCGGTGGGTGCCCTGTTTGAAGCCAGTGATGTCGCGCATCAGGTTGTAGCGGATGACGGTGCCGCGCGAGGTCCAGGAGCGTCCGGCGTAGATAGCGGAAGCGTCGTCCGACTCCTGGCAGACATCGTGGATGTAGTTGCGCTCAATCAGGTGGTTGTTGCCGGAGAAAATGATGCCGACATGGGTGCCATCGGAGATATCGTTGCCGATGGCGGAGTTGCCCACTCCGGTGAGTGAGATGGCGGGCCGGTAGGTCTTTTCGATGCGCGCGTAGTTGCGGATGGTGGAATTGCTGATCAGGTGCCCGCCGGGCTGAAGCGTGCCCGTATCTCCGCCCTTGGCGCTGATGCCGCCGATGCCGGTATTGGTGATTACCGACTGGTTGACGATGTGGTTTTGCCCGCCGTTGATACTGATGCCGCTGCCGCCGAAGTTGGTTATCGTGCAGTTCTGGATCTGAATGTTTTCTCCGTTGTTAATGCTGATGGCGTTGCTGCGCCCGGTGGAGAATTCGAGGCCTTCGATGCGGATATGGGCGGCGTTCTGTGTGAGCAGAAGCGGGTTGCTGGTGAGTGAAATATCCACTGAGGCATCCGCGCTGGTGGAGGCGGGCGGGTAGAGGTAGAGAATGCCGTGTTCACGGTCCAGGTACCATTCTCCGGGGGTGTCGAGTTCTTCGATCAGGTTGTAGATATAGAAGCGTTGGCCTTCTTTGATGCCGTAGCCGCTGGGCTGGACGGAGCGAATGGTGTTCGTCTTGGTGTCGAAGGACTCGACCTGAACGGCCTGGTCGCTCCAGTTGTGGTACCAGTAGCCGTGCATCATGGCATCGGGGGCCGTGCTCCATTGGGCGACCTTGGCCGGGTCGAACTCAAAAGTAAAACCGCGGGGTGTGGCCGGGCGCTCTGCTGGCGGGACGTAGGGACTGTCCGCGTGTTTGGCGCCTTTTTGGTCTTCCATCCAGGATCGGATGATGTCGCCCTTGTCGCTGACTTTGCCCGTCTTGGTGTAGTCGGTATTCGGCCAGCGGGCGATTTGAAGAGGGGTGCCGCCGAGGAAGATTTCCGATGCCTGGCGCCCGATCCGGTATTGGGTTTGTTGTTGAAGAAAGGACATGCTGTGCCCGAAGAGCGGGAGCGGCTCAAATTGGGATATGCCGCGCGCCCGCAAGTCAATTTCCAGGACGTGGCCGCGGGCGTTCTCGGGGATGCGTGCGAGGGTCTCGGGCTTGGTGACAGGGGTGAAATCGGCCAGAGGCACGCTGATGCCGCCGCTCAGTCGCGCCTGTTTTCCGGGGGCCGACATTATCCTGAGGGGGGCCTGCTCGGTGCCGGAGTCTTTTGAGGTGAGAGTTAGCGGCTCTTTTCGGAGGGAGATGTCTCCGACGAGGACGATCTCTGCGCCCTCCGTGGCGAGTTTGCCTGTGTGCCTGAGTTCGCGGATGCGATCCCTGGCGCGTTCGAGGGTGGCGAAGGGGGCTTCCTGGGTGCCTGCGGCCTCGTCTGAGCCCGTAGCGGAGACGTAGTAGCGCTGGAGGGAAGAGGAGGGAGGCGGAGGGGGGCTTGCTTCAATTGTTTGCTTTTCGACGGAGCGTGAGCAGCCGCAGGTGGCCAGGATTATTGCCAGGGGGAGGAGGAAGGGGCGTCGGGTCATTGGGTTACAGTTTGGTATGGAGTGTGTGATTACTCGGAGACTGGTTAAATGCTTCAGCCTGTAGATATGTATTTTTCATGTAGGGAGCAACAAGAATTGATGCAATAAAAATATTTTCTGATTTTTAAATCATCAATGAATCAATATTTAAGTTGCTCTATATTAATATTTAAATATTAATTTTGAGATGAATCTATTGTTTTATTTTTTTATATTTGTCAGTTTTTTTGGCCTATCAATCATCAATGTGCTTGACGTGTGTCTGTTGTTGTGATGGTTTTGAGTCAGTTGATTAACATTGTTCGCATCAAACACACAAACCCCATATACTGATGAAAAATACTGGTTATTTCCGTTTGCTTACTAAAGCATTGAGCATGCTGGCGGTTTCGGGCGCAGGCCTTGCGGCAGTTTCTCATGCGCAGACTCTGCCTTATTCGTATGATTTCGAGGGCCTGACCCCCGGGACGGTCAGTCCTCTGGCCGGTAATATTAACGGCCCTGCCAACGCCTACGGGTGGTATGGATCTAATTTTTCCACGAATAAGCGCGTGACGGTTTCCGGCGATATGAATTCCCCCTGGGATGTCGGCGGCTCGCAGTCTGCGGCTTTGGTCTATCAGGCTAATGAGCCGACGCCGTTGCCCTCGCTGTACAACTATTTCACCAATCGGACGAACCTGTATAACTATCCCTCCAATGTGAATGTCACGGGTTCGTTGGGGGCGAGTTTGACCGGGTCCGGCTACACGATGGCCTGGGATTTCTATTCCACGCTCCTGAATACGCAGCCGCAGTTCCGGATCAATTCATCGACGGAGGTGAATGCTATCCTGTTTGATATCCGCAGCGAAACCCATTATCTGCGGTATTACCAGAACGGAGCGACCACCATTGACGAGAGCTATGCCTTCAAGGACAATACTTGGTATCGCTTCGAGGTTTCCAATATTGATGTCGTGAACAAGACCTGGGATCTCGACGTCTATGAATGGGATGGGACATCGGGGACGACCGTGATTTCCCTCTCGGGCCTGGGCTTTAATGCCGCGGCAACAGATCTCGATTATTTCCGCATGCAGGTTAACACTACGACCAACAGCACTGGCTATCAGTACTACCTGGACAACTTCTCGATCATCCCTGAGGCGTCCTCGGCTGCGTGGCTCCTGCTTGGCTTGCCGGTGTTGTTCCTGCGCCGCTGGTGGCGTAAGTAGGCTCCGATAGCCTTTGTTGCCTCGCGGGTGTGATCGTATCGTCTCGCTTGGTTGATTTGACTGCCCGTTGTGCACATTCCCGGTCGTAGCGGTCGGGGTGCGGCCAGCGGGCAGTCTGTTTTTTTTGCTGTGTTTTGTTAATAGGAACATGAAGTTCCGGACGGACTGCGGTTCTGCTACACACAGACGGAGCATGAGCCCGAACGATTTGATTCTCTGATGATGGATAATTGCCTGATAACAAATAGCGAGAACCCCTTGCGCGCGGTTGTCGTGCCTGGGCGCGGGGCAGCCCGTTGCGTGACGGCCGGAAAAATCGGAACACTTGCGGCGCTGGCAGCCGCATTTGTGTTCGCAGGCTTGGCGCAGACGCTTTCCGCCGCGGAGCCTTTGCGCCTGTATGTTTCGGCGCTTGCTTCGGCTGATGGCCGACAGGATGGCTCTGCGCAAAAGCCCTTTGCTTCGCTGGAAGCTGCCCGCGACGCGATTCGTGAGCATGTCTCCGACTCGGGGTATCCGGCGGGCGGTGTGATTGTCGAAATCGCTGAAGGTATGTATTGCGTAGAGCGTGGGCTGCAATTGGGTGCCGAGGATTCCGGGCGCCCTGGTGCGCCGGTGGTTTATCGGGGGATGGGCAATGTACGTTTCAGTGGCGGTGTTACGCTTCAGGCTGAGGATCTTTCGCCCGTTACGGACAGTGCAGTGTTGGCGCGTCTTCCTGCGGAAGCGCGTGGACGTGTGATGCAGGCGGATTTGCGTGCTCTGGGTGTTGAAGCGGACTTTGACCCGATGCCTTTATCCGGGCACAGTATGGATTACGTGGAGAACGTAACCGGGTACCGGCGCGGTCCGGCTGCGATTGAGCTTTTTTTCGGGGGCAGGGCGTTGCCAGTTGCCCGCTGGCCAAATGACGGTTACGCGGTGATTGCGAGTGTTGTCGAGCAGGGCTCGGTGCCGCGCAACTGGCAGGAGGATATGGTCGGGCGGGTCAATGCCGCACAGGAGGAAGTTTACGTTGCTCCCGCGGATCGCGACAACCCGCCGCGCGGCTTCGCAATTCGCATCGACACGGATCGCCCGCTGCGCTGGGCCGGTGCGACAGAGGCAATGCTGTTTGGCTACTGGTTTTACAACTGGTCTGACCAGACCGTCGAGGTTGGCGGTATCGCGGCAGACGGAACGATCCGCAGCGTGCAGCCCTCGGCTTACGGAGTGAAGGCGCAGCAGCCGTTCTTCGTTTACAATCTGCTGGAGGAACTGGATGCGCCGGGTGAGTGGTACCTCGACCGCAAGGCGGGTATGCTTTATTTGCTGCCGCCGGCGGGAGGGGCAATGGCGGGCGACATCGAACTGTCGGTGCTGTCGCAGCCGTTTGTGGAGTGCCTTGACGCTTCGTACATTACCTTTGAGGATATCGCGTTTGCTACCGCGCGCGGCGATGGCATTACCGTTCGCAACGGGCGTGAGGTAGTGATCTCGGGTTGTCGCTTCGAGCAGTTCGCCGGGCGGGCGGTGAATATTAACGGCGGCTCCGGGCATGCGGTACTTCGTAGTACGATTACCAATACCGGTGAGGGTGGCATCCTGCTGAACGCGGGGAGTCGCAAGACGCTGCAGCCTGCGGGTTTGCGGGCAGAGCACAACGAGATCACGCATTTCGCCCGTCTCAAGCGCACATATACGCCGGCAATTGATATCAAGGGTGTCGGCAACCGTGCGATTGCCAACCGCATCAGCGAGGGGCCTCACGTGGGCATTCGTTTCGACGGTAATGACCATGTGATCGAGGGGAACTCTATCTCGCGTGTCTGTCTTGAGGCGGACGACATGGGGGCGATCTACGCTGGGCGCGACACCAGTGGGCGCGGAACACTCATTCGCTACAACTATATTTTCGACATCCCATACCCGGACAATGTGTCAAAACCGATTGGCCGCCACGGAGTCTATTTGGACGACCAGTTCTCGGGGACTCGGATTGAGAACAACGTTTTCAGCGATATCTCGGGCCTCGTCGTTGTTATCAACGGTGGCCGTGACAATGCTGTGCTCAACAATACCTTTGTGATGACCAAGGACGAAAGCGAAAAGGCGCGTACGATGTCCCGCTTTGCCGCGGTGGCTATCTCCAATATCGGCATGGATGCCCGCCGCCATTCAACGGGGCGCAATGGCTTGCCGCCGATTGCCGACCCTGAGTTTTTGTCCACCCCGGCCTATGCGAAGTACCCGAACTTTGTGAATGTCGCCACTGACCAGCCTTCGAGGCCGAAGTACAACACCGTTGAGGGCAATACGGCGATCGGTATTCCGATGTTTTTCTTCCACAACTTCCGTCCGCAGGAACTGTCACTCGAAGAGGTGTTGCAGGACAACATCGTCCGAAACAACACGCAGATCGAACCCGGGCCGTAGTACGTCGGTTTCAGGTGCGCTTTACCGATAGGGCAATGGTCTTCGAGCGCGACCGCTCCGGCGGAGCTTTCTCGCGATCTGGTTGTGGCAATTGGGGGTGCTGGTCATGGCCTCGTTTTTGTGGAAGCCGAGAGAGGGGCAGAGGGAGCAATGTCGTTGTCCGTGCCTGTAAAATGAGCAGGCTCGGGGAGGTGGCGGTCAACTGACCGTGGATAATAACCAGGACCTGTACGGGGCCTGGAGGCCTCGGGGGGGGGTAAAGAGGGCTCGGTTGCCTGCTTAGGGCGCGCGAGGCGAGATTATCGTACGGTGGTCGGGGCGTTGGGTTTGGTGACGCCAAATGGCGGCTTTTGGCTTGCACCTTCGGGTGGTGCCAACCTGCGCGGATGCCCGGTCCTGTACGGGTAGCCGATCTGTGCGCGGCAGCAGCCTGTGTGGGCGCCACCCGAAGGCGCGAGGGTGGCTTGCTGTTGGCCTGCGGGAGGGGGCTTTTGTCTCGCGGATGCAGTTCGCGCCGATGGGCCGACTTCTGGTTTGCCCCAAGTTGACGAGGTGGCAAGCGTCGGTTACATCTCAGTTGAAGAGAAAAATGGTCGGGCTGAGAGGATTCGAACCTCCGACCCGTTTTCTGCGATATCGTTGGTCGTTAACCCACATAAATACTGGGAATGATGGTCTCTGCGACATTGACAAACATGAGCGATATTCTTACTTTTATTATTACTCTATGGCCAGTATTTGGAAACATCCCCGGTCCCGCTACTGGAGCGCGTGCTTCACCGATGCCTCCGGTCGGCAACGCAAGAGGAGCACCAAAGAGACCGACCGGAAGAAGGCTTTGAAAATCGCTGAGGCCTGGGAGAAGGAGTACCGCGTGACCCGGACTGAGGAGCAGACGCGCAAGGTGTTTGCGGAAATCCGCCGCGAGATTCACGGAGAGACCACCCTCGACCAATCCATTGAGCAGTACTTGCAGGAATGGCTCACCAGCAAGAAGAAGGAAATCAGCGGAGCGACCTGGAGCAAGTACGAGTATGCGGTCCGCCATTTCTGTGACTGGCTGGGCGAGACCCGCGAGAAAGATTTGAGTGCGCTGACACCTGCTCTCATTCGACGCTGGAGAGATGCGCTTGCCGAGAAGCTCGCTGCCAAGACCGTGAACAACGCGCTGAAGGTCTTGGGGGTTGCCCTGGGACAGGCGGAATCGAGTGAGCAGATCGAGCGCAACCCTGTGTCCAAGGTCAACTCTCTGAAACTCGATACGGTGACACGGCCGACTTTTACCCTGCCTCAACTGAAGAGAATCCTGTCGGTCGCGAAGGGGGAGTGGTACGGGATGACTTTGGCCGGGCTCTACACGGGGCAACGTCTGCGCGACATTGCGACGCTGACCTGGGGCTCCGTTGACCGGGAAAGGGAGGAGCTTACCCTCATTACGAGTAAAACGGGAAGGACCGTAGGTATTCCGATTGCCTCGCCTTTGATGGATTACCTGAGGAAGGAACCGACCCCGATTGATGGGGGTGTCCCAGTTTTTCCGGATGCGTACAGGACGGTTGTTGAACAGGACCGGACAGGCACGCTCAGCAATCAGTTTTACGGTATTCTCGTCAATGCGGGCCTGGCTAAACCCCGCTCCAAGAAGAGCACGGGAACTGGGCATTCTGGTCCTAGGGAACGTGGAGGTCTGAGTTTCCATTGCCTGCGGCACACTGCCACCTCCTTGCTCAAGAATGCCGGCGTTTCGGAAGCTGTTGCGATGGACATTATTGGGCATGATTCCAAGGCTATCAGCACCCTTTATACTCACATCGAGGTGGATGCCAAGCGTCAGGCCATCTCAAAGCTGCCTGATGTGACTTCGGGGTCTCTTTCTTCGGGGCAGCAGTAGGTCTGTTCGGCTGACTCTGTCCGATTATTCACCACCGATAAAAAAACAGGCGGGGCCGTGTAGCCCCGCCTGGGTGATGAGATGAGTGATCAGCCTGCTTGCAGGCTGACGAGCTTCGTCAGGTAGCCAACTTGAAGTGCTCCCGGAGCCACTCAATGAGTTTCTGGGCATCATCCGCGGTGCACTTGACTCTCGTGATCGCGCTCTTCGCCCTGCGGTAAGCGGAAGGAGATCCCTTCCTAGCCGGGTGGGACTTACCGTCGCGCCCGACGCGCTTCCCGTTCTGGGCGCTCTCTCGATGGTTGCGGACGGATGACTCGGAGACCCCGCACAGCTCGGCGATGGCGACATTGCTCAGCTCGTGGAAGTGCTGGAGGGCGATCCCGATGGCCTTACGTTTGTCCGCGCTGGTCCTTCTGAGCCCATGAGTGGAGTTGACACCAAGTGCGTAGCGAATCGCCTCACACAGCCCCCCTTCGTGAATCTCCGCGGTGATCGTCGTCCGGTTGCAACGTTCGTGGGCAAACAATCGGTGGAAGCCGTCCGCCAGATAGAGCTTTGCCCCGTCATGAGTACCGAAGAGAATAACTGGCGGGAAGGTCCCACCGTCCTTCAGTGTCTCCGCATACTCCGAAACCGTCCGCTCATTGATCTTCTCCCGTACCTGGCACTCTGATTCTCGGATGATACGACTGATCGCAACTTCCTTGTATCCCATGCTTGGGGATGCGGACGATGCCATCGGGAGAGGTTCCGAGGTAGTGGCGATGATTTCCTCCGACACGGCCTCCGATGGCTCAACCGCGGGAGCTTCACTCGCCGCTGGAATTGCCTCCGATGTACGTGAAGGGGAACGGGGGGCATCAAGCCCCCCGTTGGGAGTTTGAGGTACCGGAGATACCTCCGGTACCTCGTCCTGGATTGGACGGCGATGCTTGCCGGCCTTTTCAGAGTTCAGGAAGGCGATAAAATCGCCTCCCCTGACCTGATAGCGGCGGGCGCCACCTTCCCCGCTTGAGGTTGAGGGGATGTGGTCTCCCTTCACCCAGTTGATGACGGTGTTCTTGGGAATTTCGGCAAGCTTCGCGAGCTCACTGGGCGCATAATATTGATCGTTCTCGATCATTGTTAATCTTGGATTCATGATTATTGTTTCCTGTCGTTAAACTCAGCGCCGGCCTCGCGGCTATCGCTGGTCTTCAGAACCGTGCGTGAGACTTTCACCTCACACGGCTCCTCCGATGAATAGGCAGTGTCCTCTTCTCTCAGGCTCTCCCAGGCATCCGAGATGTCCCGGTTCTGCTCCGCATAGCGGAGGGCGAGAATGTGTGGCTTGCGCCGCCATCCTGACCTGTCATAAGGGCTGTGGCCCTTGGGCACCTTGACCCGGGGGCGAATCTTCGTCTCGCGGTGAAGTGCGAGTACCGGTACATCGGGGCCAGCGGGCTTGAAGGCCCAAGGCTTACCGCCGTTGAAGTATTTGTCCCGGATCCATGCCCATGACTTGTTACCGTGCCTTCTCTTGGCCCATCTCTTCAAACGCTTGAAGAGGAGGTTATCCAGGCGGGAGAACGCCCGAGAGGAGTTCGTGTCAGCGTAGGATTGGGCCCATCCCCGTATGATCGGGTTTAGGGCCTTGATGAGTTCTTCCTGCGACTTGGCGTTATGGTAGCCGATGATCCGGGCCAGCTCGGCGTGGTGCCGCTTCTGGGATTCCATGCTGGGGAATACCAGCGTGATGAATCCGTTACGGCTCTTCTTCTGCTGCGGTGAGCGGGCGAACTGGCGCAGGGTGTACCCAAGAAAATCCACTCCGTCTCGCACGGAGACGATTTCGGTCTTCTTCGGGTGCAGGTTAAGTCCGATCGGGTTCAGGTACTCCTCGACGAGCCCGAGGGCTGCCTGAAGGGCCTGAGGGGCCTTGTGGACCATGCGGATGTCGTCGGCATAGTCGAATGATACCGGGGCGCTGATCGGGGCGGAGATGGCCTGAGACATATTGCTCAAGGCCCAGGAGTGCCCAGTTGGTGATCAGGCCTGAGAGAGGACCTCCTTGCGGGGCGCCCTTCTCGGTGAGATACCATTTGTTGTCTTCCATGTAGCCGGCCCGCAGTATCCGTCTGAGATAGCACTGCATCGCGGGCCATGTCTCGATCCGCTGGAGTACCCAGTTGTGGTCGAGACGGTCGAAGCATTGCTTGATGTCGCATATGGCGACGTATTTGCCTTCAACCTTGTCCAGATAGTTGCGAAGGGCCTTGGCGGCATCGCTACGGGAGCGTCCGGGCCGGAACCCGTACGCGTCCGGGGCCTGAGTGACCATGCTGGCCTCCAACTGAGGCTCAAGGGCCATTCGGACGAGTTCCTGAATGGCGCGGTCGCGGATGGTCGGGATGCCCAGGGGGCGCTTTTCGGCTTTTCCCGGTTTCGGGATGTAGGTCCGTCGAACGGACCGGGGCCGAATTGTGATGGACAGGTTTGAGGCTAGCTCACGCTTCTGTCGAGGGCTCAGTCGGGACACCCCGTCGATTCCGGAGGTGCTCCTTCCTTTGCTGACTTCGGTAACCTTGCGCACTGCCTGTTGATGGGCAGCGTGGTTGGTCAGGAGCAGACGTTGCAGTCTGATGCCTGCCTTTGAGTTACCGTTTCTATAGGCCTTGAATATCCGTTCCTGGAGTCGGCGCACCTTCCGGGATAAATGTTCCCAGGGTTCGGTGTTCCAGATATCGTCTGCGGGTGCATTCTTCATATCGCAAGACTCCGGTTGTGGTATTCGCATTCATCGGTGCGGGCGTCTGCATATCCGCCGGGCTTTCCCCGGGGCGTTGGCTTCTCCCGCAATCCTTCCCGCCGGTGCGTTACGGCCGACTGCCGCCTGTGTACGGAAGACCATACACAGCACTCACCGGGGGTTACTCCGTTCCGACTAACCGTAATCACATCCCTTAGGCTGCCTAAGTCCGCCGCGTCCGGCCCGGTCGATGTTTCGACCGGGAAGAATGAACGGGAAAAGCGTCCACAGACCTCCCCCCTCCGAACGATTGGTTGCCTGGCAACACCATAAGCAACCTCCTCCTTACGACGGTATCCGGGCTTCAAACCATTCTTAGCCATAGGATGTACGCTCGCCGATCCTCCGGACGGTGCTCCAGATTGCTCGGCTTCTACCCGGCTTCGGACGGAGGTGGAGTCACCGACCTCCGCACGCGGGCATGCAGTCACTGCGTCATTGACAGGGTGGGACTTGGCAACAGGTGCCTCACCCACACGGTTAATCAGTTGTGCCATGATAAACATGGCCCACTGGTCTCTGACGCCCCCGGCGGGGGCATCATTTACAGCGAACGGATCGCACGTGGACATGGACGGCCTCCCTTCTGGTTAGTTGGGACGGGCAGAGCTTTCATAACTCTGGGCCGCTTTCGTTGCCAGTCCGTTCAGGTAATCGATCAGGCTGGCATAGTGAATGAGGCGGATGCCACGGATGGCATTTCGCTTCTTCTGCACCACCGACTTGACCGGCGGCTTGTGCTGATTCACCCCCGAGGGGAGAATCAGTTCGTTGAGGGTCGAACGGGATAACCCGGTGTACGGACACCGCGCTCCCGGCTGAGGCAACCGGATAAACTCCGGCTGTGGGTGAGCGTCGTTGTGCGACGTTACTGTGGTCGTATGGTTTCTATGTATCATCGGGGGCATTATTGCACACCCCCCGATAAATCACATCGAACGGATTGCTGGTCATTCGTTCGACTTCTCGTGAGCAAGAGCTTTAAAGCTATTGCGTAGAGCACGCCTAATGCCCCGATTATAGGCCTTTTCTTCTGAATCGGGAGTTAGCTCTCTGCCATCTTTTTTACGATTTATGCTACTATCTACCTCCGACTTCCCAAGACGCTCCAGGATTTCGCTCCAGCGATAAGGAGAACCCTTACTGAAGTGCAGGAGGATTTTGTAGCCAACCTCGAACCACTGCTCCCAGTTAGACTCTCCGAATTCGCCACAGTCAATAAGCTCCTGGCGAAGCTCACTCGGGAACGGGTAAACATCTTTGAGAGTAATCCCGAGACGCGGAATTGAGCGTCTGACGTACTTACAGTAATCCAACAAGACTATGGCCGGCTTGGTTCGCATAGCGTCTTCGTCCGGCCCCCTTGTCGCAGGCTTCCTCTTCCCGGACTTACTTTTAGCCGACTTACCTTCGACCCGAGTTAAGGCTAATCCGTATTCAGACAGTTTCTCTTTAACACCATTCGCGTCTTTATCACGCGGCCCAACCATGAGCGGCCATTTCGCTTTATCCTTTGCGATCTTTCTGACAATAGAAGCATTTTCTTTTTTATCACAAAGCTGTTGAAGCATAGTTGTCGCACTCGATGCAACGAGTTCCAGCATCAAGATCGAGTTGCGAACATTTCGTTCGCGATCATCGTAGTAGTCGGGAGGAGGAGTATGCGCATTTTCTGCAATAATCGACAAATTAGCCAATGAAGTGTACGCGAGGCTTTCAACGGATTCTGTGACGGAAACACTATCTTCCTGCCGAAGAAGTATCCACATACCTTTCGTATACTCTTTGAAATCGTTTTCTGCGAAATCCCTAAAGATTACAGCAGCTCTATGTCTCCCGGAATCGCTTTCACAGGAGGTGGCATTCACCTGCGAAAGCTCTATGATTTTTTCATGCTTAAAAGGTGGGGAACAGAATTCACCGAAGCATAAACTATTGGGATTATACTCTGGGAAAGGCGCGCTATAAAACGCGTTTCCGATTTGATAGTAAAAGGGGTACTGTACCTTTTCTGATTTAGACTGAGAAGATAGTTTCTTAGCCCTCATTTTTGGCGAACCTGACATGGGTAGTATGCTAGTGGTTTGGTACCTGCCATACAATAACTATTCTTATGGACGCTATCTCTTGCCATTTTCCATGACGAGTCGTGGAAAATGATTATTCGGAATCGGCACTATGGTATCTTGATCCCCAGATACTAAATTATGTGATGTCGTCTGTTCGTGTAAATGCCCATGCATATCAAACGGTTCGGGGATTAAACGCCCCCCTTTCCTACTAGGGGTAAGCAGAAAAATGCTATCTTGGCCGACTTGCACAAGGATAGGTGCAGACTTTATTTGCGGTGGACGTTTCCGCTGGTGACTAGCCTGCTATTTTCGGAGAACATGGGGGTGATGAGTGGCGACGCGCTCGACGGAGGAGAGGCTTACTTGTGGACGCGGCTGCTGGCGACCTTGCGGACGGGTTTTGACTTCGTGGGGAGGGTCGGGGCGAGGAACTCATGCGCTTCCAGGCTGAAGGCCCGGGCGATCCGCTCGACCGTGCTGACCCAGATCTCCTTCTTGCGGCAGGACTCGATCTGCTGGAGGAATTTCTCGGACATGTCGGCGAGCTCCGCCAGCTCCTGCTGGGTCATGCCATGTTTCTGGCGCAGTTCTCGGCTTCTTTGGGCGACACGTTCGACTGAGTTCACCCCAGCGATCATAGTGGAAAAGGCTTGCTATTGTTACCAGTGATCACTGGGGTAACCGGGCCATGGTAAAACTACTGATTCTGCTTATAACGTCTTTCGTCTGGTTGGGGCTTGCCGGTCTTTGTGGCTGTGCGGCAACGGTCTCTTCTCCTAAAGAGGAAGGCGGTGTTAACCCTGCTGAGCCCGGAGTGTCCTCTGGCCCACGGGCAGCGGTGCTGTGGACTCCCTTGGGGCAGGCGGCGAGGCAGACGGACGACCCGGCGGTCATTCGCAGCCTTGTGCGGGCCGGGGAGGATCCCAGCGGGAGAAACCGCTACGGTGCGACGGCGTTGATGTACGCGGGCCTCTCCAACCCCTCGGTGGCGGTCATTCAGGCCCTGATCGCAGCCGGGGCGGACCCGAACGATGCCGACGACGATGAGTTGACCCCGCTGATGTATGCGGCCCAGGAAAACACCCCCGAGGTCGTTCGGGCCCTGCTGGAGGCGGGGGCGCTTCCGAATGCCCAAACCCAATACGGCTGGACCGCTTTGATGGCTGCTGCCGCCACCAACTCGCCTGCGGTCATTCGGGCACTGGTGGTGGGCGGGGCGGACCCCAACGGCACAGACGGATACGGGTTGACGCCGCTCATGCTGGCGGCGGCCCTGAATCCCGACCCCGCGGTGATCGAGGCCCTTGTGGAGTCCGGGGCAAAGGTGGAGGCGGTGGACGCTCGCGCAGACACGGCGCTTGATTACGCGCGTCAGCAGGACAACGCGGGGGCCGTCACGGTGCTCGTGGAGCTTGGGGGGAAATGACGTTGGAGGCGAGGTCACAGACAGTGCTCCCCTGTGCCCGGAGGCATCGCTCCGGTCGGCGGCGCCTGGCTTCCGTCCCAGTCAAGGGGCTGTTGTGCCTGCTGGGGCTTTTGGTCTCAGGGGCGGGGCAGGCGCAGGGGGCCGGGGCCTTC
>NZ_JACHVB010000022.1 GCF_014230085.1 Ruficoccus amylovorans
GCGATGCGGCGGTTTTGTTTGAGCGTACCGAATAGGCGTTCGATCCTGTTTCTTTGCTTGTAGAGTTTTTTGTCGTGGGGGATTTGCTGTTTTCGGTGGCATCTACTGGGAATAACAGCCTTCATCTTGGCCTTAGCGATGAAGGCCCGAATGGCGTTTGAGTCATAGCCTTTGTCTGCGATGACGGCTTGGGCACGCTGACCTTCAAGCAGCGTTTCGGCCTGCGTGCAGTCATTGCAATGACCACCGGTGAGGTGCATTTTAAGTGGCCTTCCGAGCGCATCGCAAAGCATGTGCAGCTTCGTGGTCAGTCCTCCACGGGATCGCCCCAGAGCCTGACACATCGCCCCCTTTTTCCCGTTGTGGCGTTCTGGTGGGCCTTAACGAGAGTCGAGTCGATCATCACATATGCGTTTTTGGGGTCCTTCAATAATCGCTTAAAAACCTGTTCCCAGATACCCTTCTTGGCCCAGCGGCTGAAGCGTTTATAGGTCGTTTCATAATTGCCGTAACGCTCCGGCATGTCTCGCCAAAACGCGCTGCTACGCAGCACCCACATGACCCCGTTGATGAAGCGGTGGTTATCCTCAGCGGTGCGCCCGGGATCGCCAACCTTGCCAGGAAGCAGATCCTTGATCTGCTCATATTGCTCATCTGTTAGCTCATATCGCTTAGCCATCAATGCCTTACAACATCACTGACGCAAAATGTACAGATACTTTAGAACTACTTGAATGTCCGTTAGCCCTAGGTCGTGTGCTGAGTAAAAAAAACTCTGTGCCCCCTGTGTCCTCTGTGGTTAGAAACAGACCCCACCGGGGCGGGCAAGTCGCCCGCGCGACAGCTCCCTTCGCCATTGACACCGGGGCACGCCGTGGGCACGCTGACGCGTTTCATCACTTTTCTTTTAATCACCCACCATGATCTCCTGGATTCAGACCATCATTCAACGGCACCATAAATGGTTCTTTGGCGCCCTGCTCATCGTCATCATCGTTGCTTTCGTCTTCACGGTCGGGGCCACCCCCGGTATCGGCAGCTCCAATCGCTCCGACTACACGCGTAACTTCCTGGGCTTCAATCTTTCCTCGCAGCAAGTGCAGCAGCAGCTGGCCCGGGGCGTGGAGCTGAGCTTCATCCTCTCCAACCGCAACCCCTCGCAGATCAATTTCGAGGCCGCCATGAAGCAGCGGGCCGTCATGCTCTACCTGGCCGACACGCTGGAAATCCCCGAGCCGACCGAAGCCCAACTAATGAGCTTCATCCAGACCCGTCCCGCCTTCATCGACCCTCAGACCGGCGTCTTCAGCAACAACATTTACACCAGCTTCGTTGACAACGTCTCCAACTCGGACCGCTACGACCAGCAGACCGTCGTCGCCATCCTGACGCAAGACTGGCGCATCGACCGCGCCGCCGAGGCCGTCTCCGGCCCCGGCTACGTCCTGCCCTACCTGGCCGAACGCCAGGAAGAGCAGACCCGCACCACCTGGAGCGTCGAAACCGCCACGATGAACGCCGGTGGCTTCAAGACCACCGTCACCCCGACCGAGGACGCCCTCAAGACCTTCTTCGAGCAGGCGGGTGAGCGCTACAAGCTCCCCCCGCAGATGACGATCAACTACGTCGCCTTCCCCGCCGCCGATTACCTGAGCGAGGTTTCCACCCCGACGGACGAGGAACTCGACGCTTTCTACATCCGCAACATTTCCAAGTGGGAAAAGAACGCCGACGGTTCGGCCAAGCCGCTTGAAGAGGTGCGCGATGCCGTCGCCCAGGCCTGGAAGCAGCCGCAGGCCGCCCGCAAGGCCGCCGAAGCCGCCAGCCAGTTGACCGTCAAAATCTACAACGCCTACACCGCCAAGAAAATCGACGCCGGTGAGGAAGCCCTGACCGCCTTTATCAAGGACGCCGGGTACAAGGTGCAGGAAACCCCGTCCTTCAGCGTCGGCTCGCTCCCGCAGGACTTCCCGCTCCCGGCGCAGGCCGCCGAGGCCGCTGAAGCCCTCACCGACCGCCGCCTCTACAGCGACGCCATCGTCGGCCCCGACGGAGCCTACGTCGTCCTGCGCGGCCAGCAGACTCCTGCGACAATGCCCGAACTCGATGCCGTCCGCGAGCGCGTGGTGGCCGACTACACCGCCGTCGAGACCAACCGCGCCTTCACCGAATTCGGCGAGCAGATTCACAGCCAGCTCCAGCAGGCCGTGGACGAGGGCGGCTCCTTCTCCGCCGTCGCCCGCAAGGCCGGATTCGAGCCCAAGAGCTTCACGGATTTCACCATCATGGACATCCCCGAGGGGCTGCCGCAGTACTACTTCTACCAGCTCATGGACATGAAGCAGGGCGAAGTCTCCCCCATGCTCCGCTATGGCCCGGACGCGGTTTTCCTCTACGTGCAAAAGAAGGAAAAGCCCGCCATCGACGCCAAGGCCGACGACTTGCAGGAAACCCTCCGCACGCTCAGCTTCTACTACTCCGGCGCGACCGCGCAGGGCATCATCCGTGACCTCGTCGCCGTCGGCGACAAAATGGCTACTCCCGAGGAATTCTAAGCCCGCGCCCCGAGTAAACTTTCTTCTTTCCAAAACGCCCCGCCTGCAAGCGGGGCGTTTTTTTTGTATTAACCGACAAAGGCAGCAGAGTCGCAAAGAAGGGAGAAAATGGCGCGTAGCCCAACTCCCCGAAGCCCTTTGCGGCTCTGCGCCTTTGGGGGCACAAATCTCGCTCCAAATGAGAAGCGCCAGACCACTTCTACAAAAAAACGGCGCAGGTCAGTGACCCGCGCCGCACGCGAAAAACTATACTTTGCAACAAGCCTACTTGAGATAGCTCTTGAGCATCCAGACGGTCTTTTCGTGAACCTGAATGCGGGCAATCATGAGGTCTTCGGTTTCGTTGTCTTTGGCTTCGCCAGCGAGATCACGGGCCTTGGCGGCGTCCTTGATCAGCTTGGTGTGGTCTTCGACCAGGCTTGCCACCATCTTTTCGGCATTCACCTCCTCGCCCAGTTCATTCAGACCGGAAATGTCGGCCAGCGAACGCAGACCACCCGGCGAGTAGGCACCGAGGGCGCGAATACGTTCGGCAATCTCGTCAGCGGCGGTGAACAGTTCCGTGTATTGAGCCTCAAAGGCGGTGTGCAGTGCGAAGAAGCTCGGCCCTTCGACATTCCAGTGGCACAAGTGGGTCTGCCCCATCAGTGCGTAGGTGTCGGCCAGGACGACACGCAGACTATCAACAACCTTCTTGCTAGCGGGAGCGGGATTATTTTTTTTCTTAGCCATAGACGTTCAAGTATATCACGTTTCAACCTGTTATCAAGTCATAAGCCCTTCGCGCACGGACACTTGTTGTTTTGTAAAAAGCGCTCATGCCGGGCTTCACCCGACCTAATACGAATAGACCACAGCCCGCCTCCGGGGTTCCATCAGGCCTGAGCCAGCTCTTCCTCGCTCAACCACAAAACCGGGCCGCCCGAAGCAGTTGCCGTCCGCTGTGCCTGCACAATGGTCCGCGCCTCCAGCCGCTCGCAAAATTCCCGGTAGTCGAGCAGTTCAAAGCGCCCGTCCTCGTGCTCGACGATGGCCGTGAGCGACTCGACCCAGTCGCCGGAGTTGAGATAATGGATGTCACCGATCATCTTGTCCTCGGCCGTGTGGATGTGCCCGCAGATGATGCCCGTGCAGCCGCGTTTTTCCGCCAGCGCCTGGAGGTGGTCCTCGAAACTGCTGATATGGTTGACGATGTTTTTGACCTTGGCCTTGATCGCCTTGCTGATCGAGAAGTACTCCTTGCCCCGAAGCGCCCGGTACTTGTTGTAGTAGCGGTTAAACTTGAGCAGGCTCTGGTAGCCGATATCGCCGAGGATGGAAATGAACTTCGAGTGCGTGGTGACGGCGTCGAAACAGTCCCCGTGGATGCACAGGTAGTCGCCGTTAGCGGTCGGCAGGACGTACTCCTCCACGAGTTGGATACGGTCGAAAACAAGCGGCAAATAATTGGCCAGGAAGTCGTCGTGGTTTCCGCGGATGTAGATCACGTCGGTATCCTTCTTCTCCGCGATCTTGAGCACCCGCCGGATAAACCGCGTGTGCCCTTTCTCCCAGCTCAGGCGGCGCTTCAGGCTCCACCCGTCGATGATGTCGCCGTTGAGGATGAGGCGTTCGCAGCGGGTGTGCTTGAGGAAGTGGTTCACCTCGTCCGCCTTGCAGTCGGGCGTGCCCAGATGGACGTCCGAAAGGATGATGGACTTGAACTTGAGGACCGGCTTTTTCATCGCGGGAAGGCTGGAATCACGCGGATCATTTTAAGCCTCTATGTACCCCCGGTTATTCACATCGTCAAAAGGCAAGTTGTGCATAACCTTTAAATTAACTCCCACGTAACCGCACCGTCACGCATTCGTCATATCAGGTAAATGCTAACTTGAAATCCGCCCCGAGCGTCGCCCGTACATCGGACTCGTAACGAGCCAGAACCGCGTCCCAGGAGAGCGCCTTCGCCGTACGCACGGCAGCGGCACTAACGCCGGGCCAGCTCGGTTCATCGTCGCAAAGCCGGTCCACCGCGGCGAGATAAGCCGTGTCGTTGTCATAGGCGGCTGTGTAGCCGTTGACACCGTCACGCACATGATGAAGCGCTGCGGCGTAGTTGTACGCCAATACAACCAGCCCGCTCGCCATCGCCTCGGTAATGACGTTGCCAAAGGTCTCCGTCGTGCTGGCGAAAAAGAACAAATCCGCCGACGCGTAATGCGCGGCCAGGTCTTCCCCCCGCCGCATCCCGGCAAAAATATACTCCGGGTGCTCGCGCTCCAGCTTCTTGCGCTCCGGCCCGTCCCCGACGACGAGCAGGCGCGCCGCGGGATGACGCTCGCGAAAACGCTCGAAGGCGCGGACGGTCAAGGGCAGATTTTTTTCCGCCGCCACCCGGCCCACGTAAGCAACGACTGGTGCGGCCGACTCCACACCCCAGCTTCGCCGCAGTGCCTCGCTCCGTCGGTGCGGGCCAAAGAGCCGCGTGTCCACCCCCCGGCTGAAGATGCGCACGTTTTTGAAGCGGGCCTCCTCCAGCGTCCGCTTCAAATCCTCAGACGGAACGAATGTCGCCAAGGTGCGGTTGTGGAACCAGCGCAGGTAAGCCATCAGCGGCGAACTGAACCAGCCATAGCCATAGTGGTCGCCGTAGGAATGAAAGTTTGTGTGGTAGGTCGAGACAACAGGAATCCCCAGGCTTCCGGCGGCGAACAAAGCCGCCATGCCGAGCGGCCCCTCCGTCGCGACATGCACCAGCATTGGCCTCTCCTCACGCCAGAGGCGCTTGAGTCGCCCCCGGCAGAATCCGCCAAACTGTAGTCCCTCATAGCGCGGCACCGCGTAACCCTTGACCAGATGCTCCGGAAAATCATGCAACGGCCCGTCGCGGTCCGCCTGCTGGCGAGGACGCACCACGCTCACCTCATAGCCGCGCGCCCGCATGCCGACGACGTATTGCCGCAGCGTCATGGCGACACCGTTCACCTCCGGCGGAAACGTTTCTGTGACGAGAGCGATTTTCATGCGGCGTTTTTTGTTAGAACGACACCGTTAAGAGGAACCTTACCGTGAATCCCGCATAAATGCAGAATCAGGTTATTAATCTTATAAATAGCAGTAAACTTAACTCATCCTAAATCGCAATGGCCGGATTGAAACAATCAGGCAACAGCCGAGCCTATTTCGACACCGTCCTGTTGCACGGCCTTGGGCACAACCTCGTCATGTGCGCTTAACCGAAGTGCCCTTTGGCGTTGCAGATCAGGCCGGACGCAGTTGGCATGGTTCCCACGCATGAGCGACGTGGATGCATCCCGTACCCTGACTATTCTCACCGGGCCGACCGCCGTGGGCAAGACCGCCCTCGCGCTCGCGTGGGCGCGCGCGCACGACGCCGAAATCGTCTCCTGCGACTCGACGCTGGTCTATCGCGGGATGGACATCGCCACGGCCAAGCCCACGCCCGCCGAGCGCGAACAGGTCCCCCATCACCTGATCGACGTTTCCCCGGTCAGCCGCCAGCTCTCGGTCGTTGACTACCTCGAACTCGCCCGCCGGGCCGTGGCCGACATCCACGCCCGCGGCAAGCGCGTGCTCGTCACCGGTGGCAGCGGTTTTTACCTAAAGGGGTTTCTCGCCGCCGTCGCCGACGACATTCCTGTGCCCGACGAGGTACGCGAGAGCGTGGCGCGGTTGGAATCCGCCGAGGGCCTCCCCGGCCTGCTCCGGCGGCTGCGCGAGGTCAGCCCCGACACCGGTCGCCTCGACACGATGAATCCGCGCCGCGTCGCGCGGGCGCTGGAACGCTCTCTGGCCTCCGGTCGGAGTGTGGCCGAATTGGAGCGCGATTTCTTGAAAAAGCCCGGCGTGTTCGACGCCTTCCCCCGGCGGGTCATCCTCCTGGAGCGCGCCCGCGAGAGCCTGCACACGCGCATCGCCGTCCGCACCCGCCAGATGCTGGACGACGGTCTGGTGGCCGAGATCGAGCGCCTCATCCCCGAGGGGCTTGAGCAAAACCCCAGCGCCGCCGGAGCCATCGGCACCCGCGAAGTCCTGCAAATGCTGCGTGGCGAACTCTCCCCCGCCGAACTGGAAGCGGCCATCAATCAGGCCACGCGCCGCCTTGTCGCCAAACAGCGCAAGTGGTTCCGCCATCAACTCAGCCCGGACCAAGTGATTGATCTCGACGCGGACGAGGGCGCGACCGGAAAGTTTTGAGCGGCTATTTTTTTGGCCACAGAGCACACGGAGAGGGCACAGAGAACACAGAGGGAGATTTTATTAACCACAAAGACGCAAAGAGCACAAAGGGGGAGAAGATGACAGGTTGATTGCTGTTTGTTAAACGGCTGCCCCCGACAACCAACCATTAACCATTCAGCCATTTAATCATTCTCTTTCCCCCCTCCGTGCCTCTGTGCCTCCGTGTGAGCCCTCTTTTTTTTAACCACAAGCGCACAGAGAGATGCACCTGTTGCAGCCGTTGCAGGTTCATCCTCTTCACACCCTAAAGACGCAAGGATCGCAAAGCTGTTTCCTTAAAAAAACTCTGCGCCCTTGCTGCCTTACAGTGAAAGATGAAAACGGCTCGAGCCGCAACAAAGAGGCGGCTCTACTTCGTCTGCGGGGTGACGGTGATCTTCAGCCCTTCGGTTTGACCGAGGTACTCCTTGGCCAGCGCATTGAGATCGTCCACCGTGATCGAGGAATAGTCCTCCGTGATCGTGCGGGCCCACTCCAGCATTTGCGGTTTCTGCTGCGAGCGTATGAGCACGCGGTTGAGCCAGTAGCCGTTCGTGCGCAGGTAGTCCTTGAGCATAGCCAGCATCGGCTTGAGAGCACGGTCGGTTTCGTCCTGAGTTATATTGCCCGTACCCAGGGTGCGACCAAGCTCGTCCAGCAGTGCGGCCAGCTCCTGCGCCTTGTCCGGGTCGCAGAGGTTGAGCGCGTAGAGGTAGCCGAAGTCCTTGAACGTCTCGCTGCTGCTGTTGCGGGCGTAGGGGCTGTAGCCTTCGCCAAGCTTCTGGCGCACCTCAATCCGCAGCCGGTCGGCGAGGACTTCGGAGAGGATGTTCAGCCGTCGCGTGCGCTGGATGTCCCAGTAGTCAACCGTCGGCCAGTAGGCCAGCGCGACCGCCTTGGGGACTTCCGACTCGAAGGTGAACTGCTTGTCCGCCACCCCCTCGGGGAAGTGGACGCTCTCGCGTTCGGTGGTAAAGGGCTCGGGCGCATTCGCCCGCGCTGGCAGCGCGCCAAAGGTCGCGGCCACGGCCTTGAGCGCGGTGGCGTAGTCGATGTCGCCCACGACGGAGATTTCGAGATAGGCGCTGGCGAGCGGTTCCTTCAGCCAGGCCCGAAGCTCGTCCATTGTACGGGCGTCAAAGTCTTCCTTGCTCGCGATACCGAAGAAGCGGCTCCCGCCGGAAAGAAAGCGGCTGACCTGATCGCGCATGGTGCCCTCCAGCGTGTGGGCCGTGCGCACGGAAAGCTCGGCGTACTGCTGCCGGGCGATGCGGGCGGCCTCCTCGCGGTAGCCGGGCGCGGTCAGCGTGGCGGCCATAAACTGAAGCTGTGTGTCGATGTCCTTGGGGGAGCAACCGCCGCCGAGCACAAAGGCGTCGGTGTCCACGCTGAAACCCGCGCCCACATCCTTACCGGCGAGGGTCTGGCGTAACTCGTCCACGCTGAGGGCTTCCAGCCCACCGGCGGAAAACACCATGTCGGCGAAGGCGCTCAAGCCCGGTTGGTCGGCGGGCGAACTCAGCTCACCGCCACCGAAGCGGGCCACGACCTGCACGCTTCCGGCCTCGAAGTCGGTCTGCTTGAAATTAAAGCGCACGCCATTGGCGAAAACCACCTGGCGGATGTCGAGGTCGTCGATGACTTTTTCCTCAGCCACTTCGCCCGCCGGGCCGAAGTCGGTATAGGGCCAGGGCTTGGCCTCGACCTGGGCCGGAGGCTCGACCGCCTCGGCCATACTGGCGGCGAAGACATCCTCAATCGTCGGATCGGACTCGCCCAGCGTGAGGTTCCCGCTGATGAAGACGTAGCGATTGTCGCCGCTCCAGAGTTCGCGCAGGGAGCTGAGCGCCTGCGCCGCGTCAAAGTCGGCCATGGCGGCCTGCGCCAGTTCCAGCTCGGTCTGGGGCGAGGTGAAGACATTGCCCTTCGAGATCGAGCTGGCGAGCGCCGAGGAGAGCGAGCGGGCCAACCGCGTCGGGGCCTCCTGCACGGCGCGTTCGTAGCCCTTGAGCAGGTCGGCCTTGACCTCATCGACCTCCGCCGGGGTGAAGCCATGCTCCAGCGCGCGACGCAGCTCCTGCTCGGCCACCTTGAGCGCGGCCTGCCACTGCTCAGGGCGGCAGGTCAACTCGACGCCGCCCATTTCAAAAAAGTCCAGGTAATCGTAGGCGTAAGCGTCGCCCTCGGTGAAGGGCGCGTCCGGCTCCTTGGCCAGCTTTTCAAAGCGGCGGCTCAGCATGCGGTTGGCGGCGGCTGTCATGATTTTCCGGATACGCAGCTCGCGCGAGTCGGGCGGGTTGTCAAAGGGGCGCACCGTCATTAGCCCGATCTCGGTCGCCGGGGCTTCCGGCTCGCTGTGCAGGCGTGTGTGCAGGCCGGGCGAGCCGACCTCGCCCAAGTCCGGCTCGGCCAGCGGGGCAGCGGGATTTTCCAGCGGGGCGAATGCGGCCTGGAGCAGCGGCTCGACCTGAGCCGGTTCGATGTCGCCGACCACGACGACGGCCATGTTATCCGGGCGGTACCACTGGGTGTAAAACTCAACAAAACGCTCGCGCGGGGCATTCTCGATTACCTCGGCCAGGCCGATGGGCAGGCGCTCCGGCAGCAGCGAATCGGGGAAGAGGAATTCCCAGTAAGCGACAAAGGTCCGGTAATCAACCGAGTCGCGAGCGCGAAGCTCGCTCAGGATGACGCCGCGTTCACGGTCAATTTCTTCCTCTTCGAGCAGGAGCCCGCCCGCGTAGTCGGCCAACACCTGGAAGCCCTCCTTGAGCAGGGATTCGGTGTTGCCGGGCAGTTCGAGCTTGTAAACGGTCTCGTCAAAACCGGTGTGGGCGTTGGTGTCGTTGCCGAAGCCCATCCCGATGCGCTGAAGGTACTCCACCAGCGACCCCGGCGGGTAGTGCGTGCTGCCGTTAAAGGCCATGTGCTCCAGAAAGTGCGCCAGCCCGCGCTGGTTTTCGACTTCCATCAGCGAACCGGCCTCGACCAGCAGGCGCATGCTGACCTTGCCCGGCGGTTCGGTGCTCGGCATGAGCGCGTAAACGAGGCCGTTGTCGAGGCGGCCCCAGGTCACAGCCGGATCGGAGGGCAAATCGCCGGAGGCCGGTTGGGCGGCGGCCCACAGCGGCAGCAGGATTAACAGTGAGAGGATAGATAGGCGTTTGTTCATAGAAAGAGGGAAAAGTGACAGCCTAAGCGGCCGCGCCGTCACGGCAAGCGCGAGAATTGTGTTTCATTCGTCCGGCTAACGTGTAAAAAAGTTCCTTTTCGCATGATTTGGTTCTACCGGCTGCTCTTCCTGCCCGCGCTGCTGATCGCGCTTCCGTACTACTGGTGGCGGATGTACAAGCGCGGCGGCTACCGCCATGACTTTCACCACCGCTTCGGGCTGATCGACCGGCCCCCGGCCAAGCGCCCCGGCACCAAACGCATTTGGATCCAGGCCGTCAGTGTGGGAGAAATCCGCGCCCTCACTCCGCTGGTGGACGCGCTGCACGAGCTTCCCGGCGTAGAGGTCATCGTCACCACCACCACCAGCACCGGTTACAAGATCCTGCGCGAGGAGTTCAGCCCGAAGGTGCTCAAGGTCGGGATTTTCCCGCTGGATTTTTTCCCCTTCAGCCGCAACTCCTGGCGGCGGCTGGAGCCGGACCTGGCCATCCTGATGGAGGCCGAACTGTGGCCCGAGCACCTTTACCAGGCCCATTTGCGGGGCGTCCCCGTCCTGCTTATCAACGGGCGCATGTCCGACCGCTCCTTCCAGCGGTATAAAAAGTTCCCCGCCGTCAGCCGTCGCCTGATGGGCCGCCTCGCCGGGCTCCTCGCCGCCACCCCCAATGATGGCCAGCGCTTCCTCGCACTGGGGACCGACCCTGCCACGACCGCCGTCACCGGCAGCATGAAGCTCGATGTCGAGGTCAAGCCCGTGCTCAGCCCGGAGGAAATCGCCGCCCTGCACCACGAAATGGGCTTCACCGCCCCCGAAGCCAGCCAACCGATTCCGCTCGTGCTACTGGGCTCCAGCACCTGGCCGGGCGAGGAAGCCCTCCTGCTCGACATCCTCAACGACGCCCTTGCCGCCGGGATCGACACGCGGCTGCTGATTATCCCCCGCCACGCTGAGCGCCGGGGCGAGATCATCGAACTTTTAAACAAGCAGCCGCTCCCCTGGCACCTGCGTACCCGCTCGAAGCAGGCCCCCGGCCCGGTCAAAATCTACGTCGCCGACACCACCGGCGAAATGCTCCGTCTCAGCCAGGCCGGAACGCTGGCCTTCATCGGCAAGAGCGTCCCGCCCAACGACGGGGGCCAAACCCCCGTCGAAGCCGCTGCCCTCGGCCTGCCGCTGGTTTACGGGCCGGGGATGAGTAACTTCCGCCACATCTGCCGTCAGCTGGAAGAGGCCGGGGCCGCCCTGCGCCAGCCCGACGCTCCCGCCGTCAAGGCCACCCTGCTCGAACTCATGCGCGACCCCGCCCGGCGCGAAAAAATGTCCGCCGCCGGACGCGCCTGGCACGCCGCCAACCAGGGCGCAACTGCCCGTATCGTCGAACGCGTCCGCCAGGAAATCGGCAAGTAGTTCAGGGCATGCGGGCTTCCGCAGCCCGCACCCGCGGTGCGTGTCCACACTGGACATTTTTGATGCGAGCGAATCGCGGAGGAGCACCCGAACGGAGCCCCCCACAACGACTCATGCAACCGCTACCCCGGAGCGGCTGAGTTCGCGCATCCGGTTGAGCACGGCCCACAGGGGCGAGTCGGCAGGCGGCGGCGGGAGCTTCCGACGGTTGACGGAGTTGAGCGGCATCATGTCCATCGTCGTGCTGGTGACAAAGGCCGCCTCTACCTCCTGCTCGAAAAACGCGGCGCTCATGCGCTCCTCTTTTAAGGTGTAGCCGAGGTCGCGGATCGCAGCGATCACGAAACGGCGCGTGATCCCGTTCAAAATCTCCCGCTCCGCCGGGGCGGTATAAAAGACATCGCCGTGCAGGCCGAAGACGTTGCTGGCGGAGGCTTCGGTCACGAAGCCGTCGCGGACGAAGACCGCCTCGTAGGCCCCAGCCTCAACCGCCGCCTGCTTGGCCAGGACGTTGGGGAGCAGGTTAAGGGATTTGATCCAGCAGTTTGCCCAGCGCTCATCGGGAACGGTGATCGCCCCCACCCCAGCCCGGCGGAACTCGTCCGTGTAGGTCTTGCCCGGACGGGCGAAAAGCGCGAGCACCGGCTCGGCGTCAGGAAAGGCGTGCGAACGCGGCGCTTCCCCTCGGCTGATCTGGAAATACACATCGACCGCCCCGGCCCCGACCCGGGAAGCCGCCTCGACCACGATCTCGCGGATTTTTTCCAAGGGATGCGGCAGACGCAGGCGGATGGCCTCGGCGCTATTTCGCAGGCGCTCCAGGTGCTCGGTCAACCCGACACCGTGACCAGCCTCGAAGCGCACGACCTCGTAAATGCCGTCGCCGTAGTTGAAAGCGCGTTCCTCGACCGGGACCACCTCCCGGCCCGACTCGATAAACCTGTCCCGATAATAATAGACGGTCATGATACGAATATCTGTAAAGCCTCCGGTGACAATGATCCGCTCAAAAAAGCGAAAAAATATCGGCCCGCCTCTTGCGGAAAATCCGGCAAAACGCAGGTCCGCTTTTATCGACGCCGCCTGTTATGGAACGAACCTCAATTGAGGGCCTTGTCGGGCGGCGCAAGCGACTGAACCTCGTTGGTATATCGAATCGAACGCCAAACGCTTGTCCTGCGTGATCAGGCCCTAGCAACCCGTGACGAGCTCGCGGGCGGTTTCGGCGAGGGCTTTGAGGGCGGCGGCGGGGTTATCGGTGTTGGCGGCAAGGCAGTTGACCAACGCGCTGCCGACGACGGCCCCGTCGGCGACTGCGCCCACGGCGCGGACGTGCTCAGGCTTGGAGATGCCAAAGCCGACCACCACCGGCAGGTCCGTGTGGCGGCGGATTTCCTCCACCTTTTCGCGCATGTCCCCGGCCAGCGTGGCGCGAACGCCGGTCACGCCGAGCTGCGAGACGTAGTAGAGGAAGCCCGTGGCGGCGTTGGCGATGGTCTCCACGCGCTCGGGCGGCGTGGTCGGAGCGATGATGAAAACGGTCTTCATCCCGGCCTCGCGGCAGGTTTTCATCCACGTGGTGGCCTCCTCGGGAGGCAGGTCGAGCACGAGCATGCCGTCCACCCCGGCGGCCTTGGCCATTGCCACGTAGTCGGCTTCGCCGTGGGCGTAAACGAGGTTGTAGTAGGTGTAGAAAATGATCGGCACCTGACTGATTTCGCGGATACGGCGCACGAGTTCCAGGCACTTGGCGTGATCCATCCCGGCGGCCAGCGCCCGCTCGGCGGCGTGCTGGTTGGTTTTGCCGTCGGCCAGCGGGTCCGAGAACGGGATTCCCAGCTCGATCAGACCGACGCCGTTCTCGATCAGCGTGCGACACGCCTCAAAGGAAGTGTCCGGGTCGGGATCGCCCGCGCACAGGTAGGAAACGAAGAGCGTGCGCTCCTCAGCTTTGGCACGGGAAAAGGCGTCGGCGATACGGTCCATTGGGGAAAAATTGTGTGTTCAGGCTTTCTTTTTACGCTTGGGGTGCGCCTCGGAGGAGGGGCAGAGCCCTTTGAGCAGGTAATACAAGGTCTCCAGGCGCGGCATGACAACATTCTTCGACTGGCCCCGGCGCAGGGGTTCGCCAAAGATGGCCTCGACCTCGACTTCGCGTCCGGCCACAAAGTCGAGCATGCTGGAGGGCTTGTAAGCGTCCATCTTTCGCGTCTCCTCGATCTGGAAGTCCAGAAAATCGTCCGGAATGATCTGCCCGTGGGCGCGGGCGGCGGCCTGCACCTCCTTCATCAACAGATAGGCGAGCTTGGTCAGGTGCTCGCTGGCCATGATCTCGGCGGTGGTGACGCCCCCGGCGGCGATGGAAAGGCCGTTGAAGGGGATATTCCAGATCAGCTTGCGCCAGAGAGACTCGTTGAGCGAACGCGAGAAGTACGCCTCGACCCCGGCGCGCTCGAAGAGGTTGACCACCTCGATGGTGCGCTCGCGGTAGCTGCCCATGAACTCCCCGATGAAAATCCGGCCCGGCATGTAGTTCTCGATCACGCCCGGCTCCACGCGGTTGAGGCAGACAAAGCACAGCCCGGCCATGATCTGCACGGCCGGGATGAACTCGGCCAGCGCTTCGGCGTTGCCCATGCCGTTCTGGAGGCTAAGTACGAGCGTGTGCCCGTCCACCAGCGGGGCGACCAGCTTCTGCATGTGGCGGTTGGCGGTGGCCTTGACCGCGACGACAACGAGGTCGCACGGGCCGATGTCCTTCGACTTTTGATAGCCCTGGACGGGGTGGATGGTGAAGCTCTCCTCCGGGCGGCGGATGAGGAAGCCGCGCTCCATCACCGTGTCGTAGTCACTGCGCAGGAGGAAATGCACGTCGCAGCCGTAGCGGGCGAGCATGCAGCCGTAATAGCCGCCGATCGCCCCGGCTCCGACAATGGCCACTCTGGGTTTTTCCGGTAACATGGGACTGAGGATATTTGGCTGCCCCGGTGCTTCCAGGGCAACGCAAAAAACTGTGTTCAGACAGAGAGTTCAGGCCGTGCGGCCGATGCTTTATTTAGAGCCGCGAACGACCCAAGTGTTCCCGCCTGGGCGAAGCTCAGGTCGAAGGGGTCGCGCCGTCGTCCTTTTTCATCATTTCCTGAACCTCCGGCGGCAGCCCCTTGAGGTTGATGTCGTCCACCTGAAGCGGGCGGCGCTTGTCCCCGGCGAGATAAACCGTCTGACTCGGGAAGGCGAAGTCGATTCCCTCCTCAGCAAAGCGCTCGAAGACCGAGAGCAGGAGGCTCTGGTTAAAGGCGTTAAACGCCCACCAGTCCACCGGGTGATACCAGAAGATGCAGAAGATGTTCAGGCTGTCGGCCTTCATTTCATTGAAGAAGACCTTCGGCGGGAGGCTTTCGTGCATGCCTTCGTGGTTATCCAGCAACTCCTGTACGATCTCCACTGCCCGGCGGATTTTGGCCGGCGGGGTGTCGTAGGTGATGGTAAAGTTGTGGATCTGGCGCAGGTTGGGCCGCTTGCTGATGTTACGAATGACGTCGCCGGAGAGCTTGCCGTTGGGGATCGTGACCAGGTGCCCCTCCAGCGAACGCTGCTTGGTGCACATGATCCCGACCTCCTCGACCGTACCGTCCGAGCCGGCATAGACGATGCGGTCGCCCATATCGAAGGGCCGGTTCACAAACAGCACGATGGCTCCGAAAAAGTTCGATACACTCTGCTGCGAGGCCAAGGCGAGCGCCGCCGCCCCCACGCCCAGCCCGGCCAGGATGGTGGTAAAGTCCTGGTTGCTGATGATCTGGATGCCTTGCAACAGCGCCAGCACCACGACCACCGCCCGCAGGCTGTTGCGCACCATCGGCGCGATCATGGAGTTGAGCGTGGAGCCGTCTCGGCTGGCAATGACTCGCATCCACGCCTCTGGAATCCGAATGAGCTGCCAGGCCAGCCGGGTGATAGCCATCAAGGTGATCAGGTCACTGGCGACCTCCTGAAAACTATCCACCCCCTCGGGAAACGGCGTCAGGTCGAAGGCCAGGTTTTGCCCGATACTGAAGCACAGGAAAATACTCGACTCGGCAATAGCCATCAACCCCGAAGCCATGATGGCGTGACCGCTCACCTCCTCCCGCGCCGACCAGCGCTTGAGGAAAAACTTGACTACCATCCCGACGAAAACCGCCAGGCCGATCAACGCCAGCACCAACAGGTACCGCCAAAGCTCGTTGCCCCAGATTTCTTCGTATAACCAATCCATGTCCCTGACCCTATGCAAGTTCCTTGCCAGTGCAATCCCGAGGTTGCACGCGGGCGGGATCAAGACGCCCCTAGCCCCGGAAACGCCGGACGACGCTGTCCTGAGCGACCTCGAGTTTTTCCCGGTGATCGAGGGTGAAGTGCAGCCCCCGGCTTTCGCGTCGCTGGAGCGCGCAGTCCACGATCAACTCGGCCACCTGGATGAGGTTGCGCAGTTCGAGCAGCTCGGGCTCGACCTTGAAATTCCAGTAATACTCGGTGATCTCGCGCTGGAGGTTCTGGATACGCGTGCGGGCACGCTGGAGACGCTTGTCCGTGCGCACGATGGCCACGTAGTCCCACATCGTGCGTCGCAGTTCGTCCCAGTTGTGGTGCAGCACGACGCGCTCGTCCGGGTCGCGCACGTCCCCGTCGCGCCACAGCGGCATCTCGTGGTTGCCGTTGGCGTGGGTTTCGAGATACTTGAGCGCGGTCTCGGCACCGTTGTGAGCGAGCACGCAGGCCTCAAGCAGGGAGTTACTCGCGAGGCGGTTGGCCCCGTGCAGGCCGGTGCAGGCGACTTCGCCGCAGGCCAGCAGGCCGTCAAGCCCGGTCGTGCCGTCAAGCGCGGTCGTAATCCCCCCGCACATGTAGTGGCAGGCCGGAACCACGGGGATCATTTCGTGGGCCATGTCGATGCCGACTTTTTTGCAGCCCTCATAGATGGAGGGAAAGCGGTCGCGGATGGAAGCCTCGTCCTGGTGCGTGATGTCGAGCCAGACATGCTCGTCGCCGGAGCGCTTCATCTCCGAGTCGATGGCGCGGGCCACAATGTCGCGCGGAGCCAGGTCGCCGCGCTCGTCGTAGCGCTTCATAAAGGCTTCGCCCGCGGAGTTGCGCAAAATCGCCCCCTCGCCCCGGACGGCCTCCGAGATAAGAAAACGGTCCTTGCTGCGGGTGTAGAGCGCGGTCGGGTGAAACTGGATGAACTCCATATTGCGCACCTCGACGCCCGCCCGGTAGGCGATGGCGATGCCGTCGCCGGTGGCAATGGCGGGGTTGGTCGTGAATTGGTAAACCTGCCCCACCCCGCCGGTGGCCAAAAGAATGACTGGCGCGCAAAAAGTCCGCACGCTGCCCGTCTGCACATCCAGCGCGTAAAGGCCGAGCACGGCGTCGGGGCCTTCGAGCTGGAGCTTGCCCCGGGTGATGAGGTCGATGGCGAAGTGGTGCTCCAGCATGTCGATGTTGGCATCCTGGGCGATGGCGTGCAGGAGCGCCTCCTCGATGGCCGCCCCGGTCAGATCCTTGACGTGGAGGATGCGGCGCTTGGAGTGCCCGCCCTCGCGGTGCAGCGAAATCCGCCCGTCCTCCAGGCTGGTGAACTCGACGCCGATGCGCTTCAACTCGTCAATCCGGGCCGGCCCGGCGCTGACCACCTCGCGCACCACGTCCTCGCGGCAAAGGCCGTCCCCGGCGGTCAGGGTGTCGGCCACGTGCAGCTCGAAGTCGTCCGTCTGCGAAGTCACCGCGGCGATCCCTCCCTGCGCGTGGTTCGTGCTGGACTCCGCGCTGTTCTTCTTGGTGATGATGGCGACGCGCCTTCCGGCCGCCGCCACCTTCAGGGCGAAACTCAGGCCGGCAATCCCGCTGCCGACCACGATGACATCGTAGTTTTTCACTGATTAAATATTAACCACAAAGGGCACAGAGAACACAGAGAGGTTTTTTAAAGAAGATTTAACCGCAAAGACACAAAGACGCAAAGAAAGACTGAGATAAAAAGGCTGCGAAAAAATCAACACGCGAGACGGGATTCAAACCGTCCAATCCTCACCCACCTCTGTGTTCTCAGTGTCCTCTATGGTTAAATGATTTCCGCTCCTACAGCTCGACGTTGTCGATGAGGCGGGTTTCCTCCAGCCAGACGGCGACGGCGAGCAGGCTCTTGCCGGGGGTGATTTCGCGCACCGGGTGCATGGTTTCTCGGTCCACGATCTCGATGTAGATGATGCGGATCAGGCGGCTCTGGGCGAGCAGGTGGGTGACCTCGGCCTTGACGCGGTCAACGCTCGTGCTGCCGCCCTTGACCAGATCCTGCCCGGCCTTGAGGGCCTGCTGGATCTTGGCCGCCTCGGCCAGTCGGGAGGGTTCCAGGTAGCGGTTGCGCGAACTCAGCGCCAGGCCGCTTTCCTCGCGCACGATGGGTGCGGCCACGATTTCGACCGGCATGAACAGGTCGCGGGCCATTTTTTTCAAAATGGCGGCCTGCTGAGCGTCCTTTTGCCCGAAAATGGCCACGTCCGGGCGGCAGAGGTTGAAAAGAATCGTCACGACGGTGGTCACGCCCCGGAAGTGCCCGGGCCGGGTCAGGCCGCAGAGGTGCTTGCTGACAAACTCCTCGTTCACGTAGGTCGAGTAGTCGGCCGGGAAAATCTCCTCCCGCTTTGGGGCAAAAACAATGTCCGCTCCGTGGGCTTCGCAGGCGGCGATGTCGGCCTCCAACTGGCGGGGATATTTGCCGTAGTCCTCGTTGGGGCCGAACTGCGTCGGGTTGACAAAAATGGAGACCACGGTCAGGTCGGCGCGTTGGCGGGCGGCGTCGATGAGTGAGAGGTGCCCTTCGTGGAGCGCCCCCATGGTCGGCACCAGGGCGAGCAGTTTGCCCTTGCCGCGCATACGGATGGCCCACGACTGCATTTCCTGAGGAGATTCAATAACCTGCATGGGGGGATGGCTTTAAATTGATTGGATAATGATGTGCTGAATGAAAAACCTAAAGATCATCCGTTAACACTCAACCCTGAACCCTTCAATCCTGAACCCTCAGAATTTCCTTTCCATTTGGCCCCGCATGGCTTTGCCTTTCTCTTTTTCGACATGAACGATCCCTACATCCAGCAACTTTTCGCCGAACGCATTGGCGGCGCCAACTACGGCAAGTCCACCGCCATCTACAAGTTTGAGAAGATCAAGCGCGCCAAGGCAGCCGCCCGCGCCGCCCATCCGGGCACCGAATTGATCGACATGGGCGTCGGCGAGCCCGACGACAAGGCCTACCCGCAGGTCATCCAGGCCCTCTGCGACGAGGCCAACAAACCCGAGAACCGCGGCTACGCCGACAATGGCGGCCCCGAGTTCCGCCAGGCCGTCTCGCGCTACATGAAGGCCGTCTACGGCGTCGAACTGGACGCGCAGACCGAGGTCATCCACGCCATCGGCTCCAAGTCCGCCCTGCGCATCCTGCCGCTGTGCTTCATCAACCCCGGCGATACCGTCATCATGACCGTGCCCGGCTACCCGATCTTCGGCACCCACGCCAAGTACCTCGGCGGCGAGGTTTATAACTGCCCCCTGACCGCTGATAACGACTTCCTGCCCGACCTCGACGCCATCCCCGAGCACGTCCGGGCCTGCGCCAAGGTCATGGTCCTGAACTACCCGAACAATCCGACCGGCGCTTCGGCCACGGTCGAGTTCTTCGAAAAGGCCATCGCCTTTGCCAAGGAAAACGACCTCGTCATCGTGCAGGACGCCGCCTACGCCTCGCTCATTTTCGAGGGCAAGCCGTTGTCGATCCTCCAGGTCCCCGGCGGCAAGGATGTCGCCGTCGAACTGCACTCCCTTTCCAAGAGCTACAACATGACCGGCTGGCGCATCAGCTGGGTCTGCGGCAACCCGCTCATCGTCAAGGCTTTCTCCGACGTGAAGGACAACTGCGACTCGGGCCAGTTCCTGGCCATCCAGAAGGCCGCCGCCGTCGCTCTGGACACCCCGCAGATCACCGAGGAAATCAGCGCCAAGTACTCCCGCCGCATGGACCTGCTGGTCGAGGCCCTCAAGGCCGCCGGTTTCGATGCGAAGAAGCCCAAGGGCTCGTTCTTCCTTTATACTGGCATCCCCACCTCGGCAGAAAAGGACGGCCAGAAGATCGAGTTCGGCGACGCCGAAGGCTTCTCCCAGTTCCTCATCAAGGAGCTGCTCATCAGCACCGTCCCGTGGGATGACGCCGGGCACTTCGTGCGCTTCTCCGTCACCTTCGAAGCCCACGGCGAGGACGAGGAAAAGCGTGTCATCGGCGAAATCCGCCAGCGCCTCAGCCGCTACAAGTTTAATTTCTAGAGAAGGGCTGGCCCCGTGCCCAACCGCAATAGCCTGCAACCTGGGGTGCTTTCACGCCCCCAGGGCAAACGGTGGTTAGAGCGGTTTAAGTAAAGTCGTAGCTGCTACAAAAAGACCGAATGGCTAAATGATTAAATGGTTAATTGCTGTTTTCTACGCTCAGCATCCAATCATTAACAATTGGCCATTTAGAGCGTTTCAAATAAAACTGTAGCTATTTTCTCTGGGATCTGGTAGTGGGTAGTGATGAAAACGCTATCGTTGGATTTGAGACGGCGGCTCGTGGAGAGCTACGATGAAGGCAAGTGCACGCAGGCCGAGGTGGCTCAGCGTTTCCGGGTGTCGTTGGGGATGGTGAAGAAGCTGATCCAGCAACGGCGCCGGACTGGCCTGATCGAAGCCCGGCATCGGTTTTCGGGCCGCAAGGCACGCTTATTGCCTGATCATGGGCCGGAACTGAAGGCATTGGTGGGGCAGCATCCGGACTTGACCTTGGCCGAAATCAAGGAGCGTCTGGACTTAGGCTATACGGTCGGAGCGATCCATTGGGCTCTGGACAAGCTGGGGCTGACATATAAAAAAAGACGCTCCATGCCTCCGAGCAAAACCGCCCCGATATCGCGCAAGCCCGCCGCCGCTGGAAGCGCAGCCAAGGCGGCCTCGACCCGGCGCGGCTCGTGTTCATCGACGAGTCGGCGGCCAAGACCAACCTGACCCGGTTACGGGGTCGCGCCCCTCGGGCGCCAACGTCTGCTCTGCCATGCTCCGCATGGACACTGGCACACCACCACGATGATCTCCTCGGGCGCCTGGACGGCACCACCGCCTGCATGAGTGTTGAGGGCGCGGCTAACACCGAGGTCTTTCAAGCCTATGTGCTCCAGATCCTCGTCCCCTCCCTGCGTCCCGGAGACATCGTCATCATGGACAACTTGCGCGCCCATAAAAACGAGGACACCCTCAATCTGATCCGGCAGGCCAAGGCCCAAGTCCGCTTCCTGCCGGCTTACTCCCCGGACCTCAATCCCATCGAAATGATGTGGAG
>NZ_JACHVB010000023.1 GCF_014230085.1 Ruficoccus amylovorans
GCGATGCGGCGGTTTTGTTTGAGCGTACCGAATAGGCGTTCGATCCTGTTTCTTTGCTTGTAGAGTTTTTTGTCGTGGGGGATTTGCTGTTTTCGGTGGCATCTACTGGGAATAACAGCCTTCATCTTGGCCTTAGCGATGAAGGCCCGAATGGCGTTTGAGTCATAGCCTTTGTCTGCGATGACGGCTTGGGCACGCTGACCTTCAAGCAGCGTTTCGGCCTGCGTGCAGTCATTGCAATGACCACCGGTGAGGTGCATTTTAAGTGGCCTTCCGAGCGCATCGCAAAGCATGTGCAGCTTCGTGGTCAGTCCTCCACGGGATCGCCCCAGAGCCTGACACATCGCCCCCTTTTTCCCGTTGTGGCGTTCTGGTGGGCCTTAACGAGAGTCGAGTCGATCATCACATATGCGTTTTTGGGGTCCTTCAATAATCGCTTAAAAACCTGTTCCCAGATACCCTTCTTGGCCCAGCGGCTGAAGCGTTTATAGGTCGTTTCATAATTGCCGTAACGCTCCGGCATGTCTCGCCAAAACGCGCTGCTACGCAGCACCCACATGACCCCGTTGATGAAGCGGTGGTTATCCTCAGCGGTGCGCCCGGGATCGCCAACCTTGCCAGGAAGCAGATCCTTGATCTGCTCATATTGCTCATCTGTTAGCTCATATCGCTTAGCCATCAATGCCTTACAACATCACTGACGCAAAATGTACAGATACTTTAGAACTACTTGAATGTCCGTTAGCCCTAGGGAGTTTCTTGCTGAAACAGACAGGCTGATACCGTTTTTCTCCAGGGCCGTTACGGTTCTTTCCCAAAAAGGGATTGCACCGCAACGGCCCTTACTTTTTCGTAGCTTGCTTCATGACCAAGTTACGCGAACTCATTTTTCTGCTAACCATCGCGCTGAGCACCGGGACTCTCAGCGCCGCCGACGTGCTCGTGCTCCAGAACGGCGATACGATCAAGGGCGAATTCGTCAGCCAGGCGAATGGCATCATCACTTTCAAGAGCCCGATCCTGGGCACAATTCAGATCCCCGACAGCCTGGCCGAGGTGCAGTCCGCTCCTGAAGTGGACGAAGAGGTCGCTGGCCCGGCCATCCCCAGCGCCGCCGAACAACAGGCTGACGCCGCCAGCGGGACCACCCCGGCTGGCAATGACGAGGCCGAACCGACCAAGACCCCCGAGCAGATTGCCGCCGAGGCGCAGGCCGAGCGCTTTGACAAGATGATCGCCGAGTGGAAGGCAACCTTCCAGAGCATTATCCCCGAAGGCTGGACGGGGCGGATCAATATCGGCTACACTTATACCGATTCCGACTCCACCACGACTTCGCTCATCACCGGTTTCAAGGCCAAGAAAAGCTCCGGTCGCAACCACTACGAGATGGCCGGTTTCTACGAATTTGGCGACACCAAGGACTCCAATGGCGTCAAAACGGTCAATACCGACAAATACGGCGGTGGGTTCAACTACAAGTACGACCTTTCCGAGCGCTGGTTCCTCACCTCGACCAGCAGCTACCTGCACGACCAGGTCAAGGAGATCAAGAACCAGGCCACCGAGCAGGTCGGCCTCGGCTACCGGATCATCAACGAGGACGACATGAAGCTCAACGTCAACGGCGGTGGTGCGCTCCAGTACAACAACGTCGCAGGCGTCTCCCAGAAATGGTACTACTACATGACCCTCGGCAACGACTTCGAGTACCACTTCAACAAGTACTTCCGCGTTGAGCAGAACTTCAATATCCGCCTCGACCCGAGCGAAACCAGCCAATACCAGATCTACTTCAACGCCGCCGGTATCGCCAAGCTGACCGAGTGGATCGAAGCCAGCCTGAGCTACAACTACATCTACGACAGCACCGTCGGTGTCGGCACCCAGAAGGACGAGCAGCGGATCATCTTCGCTCTCGGCGTTCCCTTCTGAGGACGGTTTAACGCCTTCCCGCTCATCACCTGATGGGCTTACGCAGACAGCAAGGCTCAACACTCGATTTTACTCTGGCCCGTGGCAACCAGCCACGGGCTTTTTCATGCCCTGCCAGAATGGACCGCCAATCAATCTGTTCGGCAACCGTCTTGCTTGCAGGCATCGCCCCCTTAATGAGGATAATAGTATCAACCACGGCTCACGCAGATCGGCACAGATCCATTCAATCTGCCCTCCCCGCCAACTCACCTCCGTGCCTCTGTGCCTCCGTGTGATCCTCTTCCCCCAGAAACACGACAGCCTACTCCGCCCCGGGCGGATACAAAAATTGCAGGCCCGCATGGACCTGCAATGATTTTTAAAGGTGACTGGTCGCGCTCAACCGCCCCCTGCCGGATCAGCCCCCTAGGCAGGCATCCCGGCGGGAGCATGGCTGGGCCCCATTTCCTCGCCCTCATCCTTGTCAGTGGCGGGCTTCTTCTTCCCGTCGTCCTTGGCGGGCGGTTCGATGGGTGGCGGAGTGTTCGTGACCACCGGCGACTTGATTTCGCCGAACTCGATGATCTCGTTGACGTGCTTGCCCTCAATCGTCTCGTACTCCAGCAAAGCGTCAGCGATCTTGCGGTGGGCCTCCTTGTGCTCCTGGATCATCCGGTAGGCGCGTTCATACTCCTCCTGAATGATGCGGCGGATCTCACGGTCAATCATCCGGGCGGTGTCGTCGCTGTAGTTCTGGCTGCGAGTGATTTCCTTGGCCAGGAAGATGTGCTCCTGGTTGTCCCCGAGGGCGACCGGGCCCAGTTCGCTCATCCCCCAGTCGCAGACCATGCGGCGGGCAATGTCGGTGGCCTGCTTGATGTCGGAGGCCGCGCCGTTGGAAAAGTCGCCCGTCTCGATCTCCTCACCGATTCGGCCCCCCATCGCCATGCAGATGAGGTTAAGCAGGTCGTGCTTGGAGTAGCCGAGGACTTCCTTGGTCGGGGTGGTCATGGCCATGCCGAGGGCGCGTCCGCGCGGGAGGATCGTGACCTTGTGCAGTTCGCGCTTCTTGTCCTTGATCAGGGCCTGGATGAGCGCGTGCCCGGCTTCATGGTAGGCGGTGGCGCGCTTGTCGTCCTCGTCCATGAGCTTGCGGCGCTCCCTTCCATAGGCGATCTTGTCACGGGCCTCTTCCACATCGGCCATCTGGACTTCGCTCTTGTCGTAGCGGGCGGCCACGAGGGCTGCTTCATTTAGCAGGTTGGCCAAATCAGCGCCGGAGAAGCCCGCGGTGACGCGGGCCACCCGGGTCAGGTCCACGTCGGTCGACATTTTGATCTTCTTGGCGTGGACTTTTAAGATTTCTTCGCGCCCCTTGAGGTCGGGCAGGTCGATCATGACCTGGCGGTCGAAACGGCCCGGACGCAGCAGGGCGCTGTCGAGTACGTCGGGGCGGTTGGTGGCGGCGATGATGATAACGCCCTCGTGCCCGTCGAAACCGTCCATCTCAACCAGCAGGGAGTTGAGGGTCTGCTCGCGTTCGTCGTTACCCCCGCCGAGCCCGGCCCCGCGCTGGCGGCCAACGGCGTCGATTTCGTCGATGAACATGAGGCAGGGGGCGTTTTTACGGCCCTGCTCGAACATGTCACGCACGCGGGCCGCGCCCACGCCGACGAACATTTCAACGAAGTCCGAGCCGCTGATGCTGAAGAAAGGCACATCGGCCTCGCCCGCCACAGCCTTGGCCAGGAGGGTCTTACCGGTCCCGGGAGGGCCGACCATGAGGACGCCCTTGGGCACGCGTCCACCGATGCGCTGGAATTTCTTCGGGTCCTTGAGGAAGTCCACCACTTCGGAGACTTCTTCCTTGGCTTCGTCGCAACCGGCGACATCGCGGAAATACACCCGCTCCTTGTCGCGGGTGAGGAGCTTGGCCCGGCTTTTACCGAAGCTCATGGCTCCCTTTCCGGCCATGCGGAGCTGGCGGGTGAACAGGAAATACAGCAGCCCGATCACGATCAGAAACGGCAGCACGCCCACGAGGATACTCTGGAGCATGGTGCTGGCGGGCTCCTCCTTGACCGAGTACGGGTTGTTCGGCGAGGTGAGCTGGTTAAAGCGTTCGTCGGTGAGACGCCCCTGGGCGGTAAAGGTGATGGTGGCCGGGATCTTGACCGCAGCCTTGTCGCCACTGCCGGTGAGCTTCTTTTCCATCTCAGCGAAGAGTCCTTCGCTCTCCTCCGGGGTTCCTTCGGACTTGGCAGCTTCCTTCGCGGCGGGCTTGACCTCAGTCGTCTTGGCATCCGCAGCCTTCGCGTCAGCCGTGTTTGCCTCGGCGGCGGGCTTGTCCAGCGCGGGATTTTTCATTTCCCCCCACAGGGAGTACCACTGTTCGCCTGCGTTGGGGTTGGGCTTAACCGTCAACGAGACGATCTGACCGGCCTCGGCGGCCTTCAGGACCTGGTTAATTTCAAGCTCTTTGGCCCCGGTGTGCTCGCCCGGGTACATGTACATGAGCATCAGGATCAGCCCGATGAGGGCGAGCCAGATGACATAGACCTTGGGCTGGAAACCTTGCGGCGAAGGCGGCTTCTGAGAGGAGCCGGAGTCGTTTTGGGAATTATCACTCATTTAAACAAGCACTCTATCATTTGCTAATGCGCTCCGTAAGTCAACCGAAGAGCCCATTGTGTGTGCGGACCGATTTTCGCGCTTTCGGCGGGCGGAAGGCCCGGCACCCAGAGGATGTTACCGGTCGGTGAACAGACAACCGGAAGCTGTTTTCGTTCCAAAACGAGGATTTTCGCATCCGTGAAGCAGTCCTGAAGCTTGCGCGAACCGGGCGCTCCCAGCGGGTGGTAACGATCACCGGCGCGCCACTGCCGGATGCAGCACAGAAGCGGTGCGGAGGCTCGCTTCCCCATGTTTTCGTCTAAATAGACGCATGAGCGATTGTCGATATTCCCGGCAAAGATATCGGTGCGCGTTGCCGCATCCACTTTCACCCGCTCGACCCGCAGGGCGAGCCCGCCCGGAAGCCAGAGCGTCAGCCCGGGGCGCAGCCGGAATTCCGGCCAGGAGGTGCCAGGCCCAACGGGCGAAAGTTTTTCCCTGTAAACCCGTTCCCGGTTAAAAATGATCCGCTCATCCGCCCCGGCGCTGAGCTGGCCGCCCTCGCCCGCCAGCAGGCCGTCCAGCAGCCCATCCACCGCTGCCGCCGAAAGCGTGTCCCGCAGGCCGTTAACGCCAATCCAGCGCTGAAGCGCCCGCCGCCACAGGGCCGCAGGTTTGTTTTTCAAGGGCGACAGTTCCAGCGGCGCGCCTGCCGCGATCACCAACCCGAGCGAGTCAAGCCAGGCGTTGAGCGCCTCGGCGTCCTCGGCCAGCAGCCGGTGGGAACGCGAAAGGCCCGCCCGCGCGTTGCCGGGAGCAGCCTCCAGCAAAGCGGGCAGCACGTCGGCCCGCACACGGTTGCGGAAGTAGTCGGGAGTAGCGTTGCTGGCGTCTTCGCGCCAGGGGACTGCTGCCGCTTGCAGCGCCGCGAGAATGAGGGACTTCGGAATGCCCAGCAGCGGCCGCATTAGCATTGGTTCCTCGTAAAAGCGCTGCACCGCCAAGGGAGACGCCACCCCCTCGGTGCCGCTGCCACGGGTCAGGCGCATGAGCATCGTCTCGGCCACATCATCGGCGTGGTGGCCCAGCAGGACCGTCGCGCAACCGCTATGGCGGTAAAAAGCCATCCGCCGTCCGCGCAACCAGGCTTCGGAAGCCTCAGCGGGCGCACCGTCCAGCTTTTTCCCGAAAAAGGGCAGCCCCAGTTCCCCGGCCAGCGCCTCGACAAAAGCGGAATCAGCGTCCGCATCCGCCCCGCGCAGACCGTGGTTCAAGTGCAGCACGCGCAGGCCATCGCCAAACCTCAGCCAGGCCAGCAGCAACAAACAAACCGAGTCCGCCCCGCCCGAACAGCCAACTCCGATCGGCTCCTCGACCAAATCCGACCAGTAAACCCGCTCTCCCTTCAGCGAGGTGGCCACGGCTTCAGCTTTTTCCCGCCAGGACGACATAGCCCCAAAAGTCTGCGCCCCATCCGCCCCCTGGCAATGCTGGTTTTGGGGAAGAAACACGGGACCATCGCCGCGGCAGCCGAGGGCTGCGAGGTCACTTACTCCAAAGGGGCGGACATCACCATCCTCAAGAACGAGATCGACGAAAGCTACACGACGGCCAGTCCCGACGCAAAGTGAACGCAATCGCTGAAACTGCCCCCGCCATGATTGCCGCGGCCGTACAAGAGCCTTAATCGGCGAACCTGGCAGTCGTCGTGGTCGGGGATAACATCCCCCCTGACCGGCGAGTACTGCTCCACGGCGACTCTGGAGCTCCAAGGCGGGCAGCTCGCACTGCTGGAAGCACTCACGGCCACCGGCACGCCAATGATCATCGTGCTCGTGAACACCAGGCCCCTCGTCCTGCCCAAGCGCATCCACAAAGCCGCAGCTATTATCGAGACCTTCAGCCCCGGTATGATGGGCGGTAAGGCCGTGGCCGAAGCGGCCCTCGGCCCCCTGGCCATCCCGTGGGACGAGCTAATCAAGCGTGGCTTTCTGGAAGTCCCCAGTTTTGGCAACCACCCGCTCCGCCTGGAGTTGCCGAGCAGCGGGAGCGGAAAGGCGGTAAGAATCCGACAGACTGTGAGTGTGCCCCCTGCTTTCACTCCTGTTCCTTGACTCTGCTTTCAAATCGATAACCTTACTCAAACAGTAACGATTTACACCTTCGAAAAAGCTCATGATGACATTCATTCTCTCTCTCCCCTCTATCATATTCCGTCGAACTCGCATGCCGCTTGCGGCGTTATTACTATTGCCGGGATTTCAAATGCGCACAATGGCAGCGACCGCTGACGCGTCGGAGCCGGTCAACAAGTATCGCACCTGGCATGAAGCTGCTCTTCATGGGGATGTGGACGAGATTGATGTCTCCATCGAGAATTTCGAGGAGCAACTCCAGCTCTCCCCGGATGACCCACTGGCCAAAGCCTATCTCGGCAGTGTGTGTGCCTTGAGGGCCAAAGAAAGTTTCTGGGGCATGACCAAGCTCGAATATTTGGAGCGGGCCGATCAACTCATGAGCAAAGCGATCGCGGAAGCGCCCGACAATCCCCGTATCCGGATGATCCGGGCCATCAGTTTGTATAAACTTCCCGAACGCTTCGACAAGCGCCCCGTCGCACTGGCCGATTTCCAGCAACTAGTACCAATCGCGCGTGCTGGCGAAAGTGATCTGACCCTGAGAGAAAGACAGGCGATTCTTTATTACGCCTCCCTCAGCTATGCGGACGCGAATCTGCCCGGAGCGGGGCAGTTGAAGGCCGACTGCCACAGTCTCTCCCCAGACTCGGAATACGGCAAACTGACTCAGTAAGCTTGGCTCACTTCAGCCAGCGCCGGAGCAGGCGAATCTTGTCCCCGTAGGGCGGCATGAGCGCGAACGGGTCCGGCAGGAAAAAACGCCGGGCAATACTGCGGCGATAACTAAAAGCCTCTACCCCCGCCTCCGCTCGATAGCGGCCGTACCCACTGGCTCCGACTCCGCCAAAGGGCAACGCCAGGTTCGCCGCCTGCTTCATCGTATCGTTGACGCACACGCTTCCCGAGCGCAATGATCGGGTCAAGATCGAGATAAAATCTTTCCGGCGCGAAAAGCAGTACAGCGCCAGTGGCGATGATAGTCGCCGAAGCTGGCGGATCAGGCTCTCGCTATCCTTATACGCCAGCACCGGAAGCACGGGGCCAAAAATCTCCTCCTGCATGCAAGGGGCCGACCACTCCGGTCTTAAAACCAAACGCGGAGCCAGTCGGAGCGCTTCCGGCTCGTCCCGGCCATAGATGAGGGCATCGGGCCCGGCGAGGTCTTTGACCCGCTCGTAATGCTGAAGGTCCACCAGACGCGCCAGGTCATGGGCCCAGCGGCCTTCGCGCAGCAGGCGCTGCATCTCCCCCACCAGTTCATCATAGCAGGACTCGTGTACGATCACGAAGTCCGGCGCGAAGCAGGTCTGTCCGGCGTTAAAGAGCTTACCGGCGAGGATGCGGCGCGCGGCGATGGCAAGATCGACACTCGGATCCACGACACATGGACACTTCCCCCCCAGCTCCATCACGCAAGGGATCATCCGCGAGGCGGCCCGGCGGGCAACGAGCTTGCCCACCCGCTCACTCCCGGTGAAAAAAATAAAGTCGAAATCCAACCCGGTCAGTTCCTCCGCTACCTCGGCGCTGCCGGTCACCACGGACACATGCTCCGGCTCGAAGCAGGCCGTAACCAACTCACCCAGCAGACACTCGGTCGCACTGGCCGACTCCGAGGGCTTGAGGATGACAGTGTTTCCCGCCGCCACAGCGGAAATGACCGGCGCCAGCGCAAGCTGGAGTGGATAGTTCCAGGCGGCCATGACCAGTACGCAGCCGTAGGGCTCCAGCATCACCCGGCTTGTCATGGGAAAAAAATACAGTGGGCTCGTTTTGCACTGAGGCTTCAGCCAGCGCCGAAGACGCTTGCGCGTTAGCTGTATCTCCTTCCGCAGGAAATAAACCTCGGACAAATAAGCCTCCGCTTCCGGTTTACCCAGATCCTGGGCTAGCGCGGCCAGGGCATCGTCCGTGCGTCGCGCCAACTCCTTCTCCAGACGCTGAAGGCTCGCGCAGCGCCAGGCGATATTCCGGGTATGCCCCCGCTCGAAAAACGCCCGCTGATCTTCGAGAAGCTGGGGAGCCTCCTCGGCTTTTTTTCTATAAAGCGCTTGAGCCATTGGATTTTTGACATTTTACGGCTATTGTCCGGTCACTTTTCAACCGCATAATATTATGAAACCACGGACAGTCGCAGTTATTGGAGCAGGACTTGGTGGACTATCTGCCGCAATCGCCCTCAAGTCAAAAGGTTACGACGTGGAAATATTCGAAAAGAATGACCGTATCGGGGGAAAACTCAACCTGCTGGAGAAAGATGGATTCACCTTTGATCTGGGACCGTCCATTTTCACGCTCCCGCAGTACTTCGAGTCTCTCTTCGCGCGGGCCGGACGACAGATGTGCGACTATGTGCAGTTGGAACCCGTTCAGCCGCAGTGGCGGAATTTCTTCGAAGATGGCACCGTGCTCGATCTCTATCAGGAGCCGGAGCGCATGCGCAAGGAACTGGCAAAACTCGGCGGTGAAACGGACCAACACTGGCAGGAACTGCAAGGCTTTCTCGACTACGGCAGGAAGCAATACGCGATCACAGAGGCCGGGTATTTCGACAAGGGCCTGGACAACCTGTGGGAGTTCATCCGCTTCTACGGTCTCTTCAAGATCGGATCACAGATTGACTACCGCCGCAGCATGAGCGACTCCATCGCGCGCTTTTTCACCGATCCGAAGCTGCGCAGCATTTTCGAGTACTTCATCAAGTACGTAGGCTCTTCGGCCCTCGACGCGCCCGGCTATATGAACCTCATGCCAATCATCCAGTTCGACTACGGCCTGTGGTATGTACGCGGCGGCATGTACGAACTGGCCCGCGGCCTGGAGCGACTCCTGCAGGAACTGAACATCCCCGTACACCTCAACGCCGAGATCCGCCGCCTGCACAAAGCAGGCAAGACCGTCACCTCCCTGGAACTGGCCGGAGGCGAGCGCCGCGCCTTCGACATCGTGGTCAGCAATATGGAAGTCATCCCTTGCTATGAGCACCTGCTGGATGAAGCGCCGCGCTTCATGCGCAAACTGAAAAAGTTTCAGCCCGCCTGCTCGGGGCTCGTCCTGCATATCGGCACGGACAAGGTATATCCCGAATTGGCGCACCACAACTTCTTCTACTCAGAGAATCAGCACAAGCACTTCCAAACCGTCTTTCAAAAGCATCAGCTCCCCGAAGACCCCACGCTCTACGTAGTCGCCCCTACCCGCACCGATCCATCCAAAGCACCTGCTCGTTGCGACAATATCAAGATCCTTCCGCACATCCCCCCTCTGGACCCGTCCTCGGGCATCACGCATACCGACTATCTGGCCCTGCGCGAGCGCATGCTCGACAAGATGGAGCGATGCGGCCTTAAAGACCTGCGCAAGCACATCATCACCGAGGACTTTATGACGCCCGTGGACATCGAGCGCCGCTACCGCTCCAACCGCGGCTCCATCTACGGGGTGGTCACGGACTGGCGCCTCAACCGCGGTTTCAAGGCCCCCAAGACCAGTTCACGGTACCGCAATCTCTACTTCACCGGCGGCAGCGTGAACCCCGGCGGCGGCATGCCTATGGTCGTGCTGTGCGGGCAAAAGGTCGCGGACAGAGTCGCCGCCGCCCACCCCCTGAGTTGATCCCCCATGCTGCTCGCTATCCCCGCCCTTGCCCTGCTCCTGTGGCCCAGTCTCTGGCTGGTGCTGGGGCGCCCGCGTCGGGTCCCGGCGACAGGCGCCGTGGAGCCGGACACGGACGCAACGGACGCAGGAATCTCCGTCATCATCCCCGCCCGAGACGAGGAGGACGCCATCGGACGGCTGCTGGACTCGCTCCATGCGCAATCGATCCGCCCGGGCGAAGTGATCGTCGTGGACGACGGCTCGACTGACAGGACCGCCGCTATCGCGCGCGAAAAAAGCGCCACCGTCCTGAGCGGACAGGAACTCCCTGCGGGCTGGCGCGGCAAGCCTTGGGCCTGCTTCCAGGGAGCCCGTGCCGCCACCGCCCCCTGGCTGCTCTTTCTGGATGCGGATACCGAGCTGGAGCCGGGCGCCATGCGTAAGCTTGCCGCGCTTACGAGCGACGGGCAACGCGTCTACTCCGTCTGCCCGTACCACGCCATGAGTAAACCCTACGAACAGCTATCCGCTTTTTTCAACCTGTGCATGGCCGCCGGCGCGGGAGCGTTTGGTGTAGGCGAAGGGGGGGCGCTTTTCGGCCAGTGCCTGCTTGTATCCAAAGCCAACTACACCAAGGTGGGAGGCCACGAGACCGTCAAGGATCGCGTGCTGGAAAACCTTTACCTGGCCGAGGCGTTTTTCCGGCAAGACATTGATCGCACCTGCTACCTGGGCCAGGGTACGATCCGCATGCGCATGTATCCGGAGGGCCTGCGCTCCCTGTGGCGCGGATGGTCCAAGGGGTTTCTCTCCGGAGCATCCGCCACCGCCGGCCTGCCGCTCGCCCTGTGCTCGGCCTGGATTACCGGGGCGATGACGGCGATGCTGGCCCTGGTCCTGCTGCTGGCGGTGGATGCCTCGCCGTCCTACACCTTAGCCACCCTGCTCGTGTACTGCCTGTATGCCGGTCAGTGCGCCTGGAGCTTTCGCCTGTTGGGGACCTATTCGGTCTGGACCTCGATTCTTTATCCCGTCGCGCTCCTGTTCTATCAGGTCCTGTTTTTCGCGGCGCTCATAACGGGCCGCCGCGCCGGCACGCTCTGGAAAGGCCGACATGTTCATTGAGCTGCCCGCAGTCTGGCTTTACGGGGTCAATATCGTAGGCATCCTCTGCGCCCATCTGGGCTTGGCGTGGCTGGCGACGCGGCTGCCGGGTTCGCTCTTCGAGCGCCACCGCCGTCTCTTCGCGACCGCCGCCTGGGAAGCCACCTGCTACGAGCAGTGCCTGCGCATACGCGCATGGAAGCACCTGTTACCCGATGCCGCCGGCTGGTTCGGCGGTTTTCCGAAAAAAAACCTGCGCGCCGTGAACCCGGCCTACCTGCGTGCCTACAGCCGCGAAACCTGCCGCGGCGAGTTCTCCCACTGGTGCCAGATGGTCGTTATCGCCGGATTCATGGCATGGACGCCCTGGCCCGCCCTGCTGATCATTTTCTCCTACGCGCTGGCGTCTAATCTCCCCTGTATCGCCACCCTGCGATACACGCGCCTGCGCATCGCGCGCCTCATGGAGCACGAACCCACCCCGGTGACCGAATTCCCCGACTGATTTCCTCTACAACTTGAAAAACGTTATTTTTCACATTAACAAACATTTATGAGTAAACGCATAGGTATCGTAGGCGCCGGACCAGGCGGACTCATCTCTGCCCTGTTGCTGGCCAGCCGGGGGATGGAAGTGACCGTGTACGAGCGCGGCAAGCAGGTCGGCGGACGCAACGGCAAGTTCGTGCTTGATGCCTACAGCTTCGACATTGGCCCGACGTTTCTGATGATGAAGTACCTTCTGGACGAGATCTTCACAGAGGCGGGCGAGAACAGCTCCGACTGGATCGAATTCATGGAGCTCGACCCCATGTACCGGCTGCAGTTCGCCGACGGTTTCATCTACGATGCCACCCGCGACCTGGAGCGGGCGAAGGCCCAGATCGCCGCGCGCTACCCCGGGGCCGAACGCGGCGTTGACCGCTTTATGAAGGAAGAGAAAGCGCGCTTTGACCGGATCGCTCCCTGTCTTCAGCGACCCTACCTGCGCTTCACCGACCTGATCAACCAGCGCACGATGCGCCTCCTGCCCGATGTCCTCGGGCGGCGATCCGTCTTCGACGTACTCAAGGGCTACTTCGGTGAAGACCAGCTCGCAGTCGCGTTTTCTTTCCAAAGCAAATATCTCGGCATGTCTCCGTGGGAGTGTCCGGGCTTCTTCGCCATGCTCGCGTACATTGAGTACGCCTTCGGTGTTTACCATGTCAAAGGCGGGCTGAGCGAGATCTCCACCGGCATCGCCCGCGCCGCGCAAAAGCACGGTGCGAACATCCGCCTGGGCGCAGATGTGGCGCAGTTGGAGGTGGTCAACGGTTCGGTCAAGGGCGTACGACTGACCGACGGTAGCCTGGAGCACCACGACGAAGTCATCATCAACGCCGACTTCGGCTGGGCCGCGAGCCATCTCTTCCCTGAGGGAGTCATTAAAAAGTTCACCCCGCAGAAGCTCTCCAGCATGGGCGTATCCTGCTCGACCTTCATGCTCTACCTGGGCGTGGACAAGCTCTATGACAAGCTGGCGCACCACACGATCTTCTTTGCCGAGGACTACGCGAAAAACGTCCGCCAGATTTTCGGTAACGAAGTGCCCGACGACCTCTCGATCTACGTCCGCAACGCCTCTATCACCGATCCCACGCTGGCTCCCGCCGGACACAGTGCGGTCTATGTACTCGTGCCGATGCCTAACTGCCGCAGCGGCACCGACTGGGCCAGCGCCAAGCAACGCGTGCGCGGGCAGACACTCGACCTCCTCGAAACCCGCTGCGGGATGACCGACCTGCGTAAGCACATCACCACGGAAAAAATTGTCACCCCCGCCGACTGGCGTGACCAGTTCCGGGTGTACGACGGTGCGACCTTCAACCTCGCCCACTCGCTGCCGCAGATGCTCTATTTCCGTCCCCGGAATAAATTCGAAGAGGTGGACAATTGCTACCTCGTCGGTGGCGGCACCCACCCCGGCAGCGGCCTTCCAACCATTTTCGAAAGTGGCAGGATCACCGCGAACCTGATCTCCAGGTAAATGACCAGGCAGAACGGCTACCTGGGGCCTGGCCATCAGGCCGTCTTTTTGCCACTAGAGGGTTTCCAATAAAGTCGTAGCCGTCACAAAAGGGCCGAATGGCTAAATGATTAAATGGTTAATTGTTATACCCTATGTTCGGCATCCAACAATTAACAATTAGCCATTTAGCTATTCAAAGTTTGTGGCTACAGTATTTTTTGAAACGCTCTAGTGTCACGTTAGCCTAGTTCATAGAGCCTGTTCAGATAAACGGAAAAGATGGAAAAACGAGGGCATTTTCGAGCACGAAGTGGGGTTTTGAAACGAGGCGACGTAGCGCAGCGAAGATAGGCTGCTTACTGCGGAGTTGGGACCTTATCCGTTTCGTGGGTGATGGCCGCTTCGTCCAGGTTCTGATGCCCGACGACGGTGCCATCGTCGAACTCATTGACTTGCTGTGACTTGAGCATCCGGAACAGGCGAATGATGTCGCGGCTGCCGCCCCAGGTAAACCAGACGCCGGTCACCAAAGCCATCAGTACCGGTATTCCGATTCCGACCACGTGCCAGAACTCTTTCCAGACAGCCGTCGGCCAGGGAGCAATCAGGTTCCACAGCGTACCGACGACAAAAACACCAAACCAAAGCATGCTCCAGGCCCGTGAACACCTCGATGTCTACACGCTGGCGGATAGTTTCGCCACCGCGTCCCAATGAACGGGTTCGCCCGTAAACAGCAAAGCGCTCAAGCATCGACCAACGGGTGAACCGGCTCAATCCTTCCCCATCACCAACAGGATGATACCGGCGAGGATTGTCAGCAGGGCCGGGAGTTTTTGCAGGCCGTTCTTTTCCTTGAACAGCCACAGTCCGCCGCCAAAGGACACCAGCGCACTCCCTCGCCGCAGGCACGCCATCACCCCGATGAGCACGCCCTCCATCTCAAGCGCGCGAAAGTAGGCGAAATCGGCGATCAGGAGCGCCAAGCCGACGAAGGGAATCGACCAGCGCCACTGGAACTCGCCTCGGGGCCACCACCGCCGCTTCCATCCCCAGAAAAACGGGAAGAAGAAAACCACCAGATAGACCGTAAACCACGACTGCACCGTCGGCGTGCGGTAGCCGACGATGTTGAGCAGGTACTTGTCGTAGAGCGAGCTGACCGCGCCCAGAAACGTCGCCGCTATGATAAACATGACCCAGCGATTACGGTGGAAGCTGATCCCCTCCAGTCTCCCCGCCACCGAGAGCAGATAGAACCCACCGAGCGTAACCGCGATGCCCGCCCACTGAAGCCCGTTGAACCGCTCGCCCAGCAGGAAAAACGCCCCGAACAGCGTCCACACCGGGCTTGTCGCCCGGATCGGGGCCACCAACGAGATCGGCAGGTGTTTCAGGGCAAAGTAGGCAAATATCCACGAAGTCCCGACCAGAGCGGATTTAGCGAACAGCCGCAGGTGCCCGAGCGCGTCAATCGGCTCGACCCGCAGCAGGTCGCTCGGAACCGCCTCCGGACGCGCATGGCTCAGGATCAACCACGGCAGCCAGATAGCGGCGGAAAAAACCTGCGCCCAGAAAAGCACCGGCAGCACCGCGTTGTCGCGGACTGCGTGCTTCTTGCCCAGATCGTACAAGCCGAGGACCACGGCCGAAAACAACCCCAACGTTACCCAATCCATTGGCAACAAGCGTGCCCGCTTTACGGGCAAGCGCAATGCCGACTTTCAGCAAGTGCATGGCCCCACCGGAGAAAAGGGAGCGTAGCCCCTCGTGTGCGAATTTCATCCGTTCCGCCCGCTGCGGCCACTCCGCGCCGGGGACTGTTTTTCCCGCACCAGCGCCAGCCACTTCTCGGCGGCGGGAGACAGGGACAGGCTGCGCCGCCAGATCAGGCCGAGCCGCCAGCGGATGTCCTTATCCTCGATCAAGGGCGTGCTGACGCCGATATTGTTGCGCGTCTCGATAATCAGCCGGGGCAGGACCGACACCCCCAGGCCGGCCGAGACCAGCGCGATGATAAAGTCCGCGTGTGCTCCCCGCGCCGCGACCTCCAGTTCGACACCCCGCTGGCGACAGGCCCTGGCCAGAACCGCGTTCAGGACAAAACCGCTTTCGAAAAGAATAAACGGGCTCGCCGTCAGTTCCTTGAACTTCACGGTGCGACGCCCGGCCAAGGCGTGCCCGGCGGGCAGGAGCGCGACCAGCGGCTCGTCAATGACCTGTTGCCACTCAAAGTCTTGAGGCACGGGGTACAGGGTCGCTCCCATTTCGATCTCGCCGCTGCGGACCTGCTCCTCCAGATGGCGGCTGCCGTGCTCGCGCAGTTCGATGTCTATGCCGGGGTAGCGTCGCCGGTACTCGGCCACCTGCGGGGCAAACAGAATGCTGCTGCCCAGCACGGGCAGGCCCAGCCGCAGACGCCCGGACTCCAGCCCGCGCAACTCGGCCAGCTCATCGTTGAGATGGTCGCGCTCGGTCAGCATCATCTTCGCCCGCCGCAGGACGCAGGCCCCGGCATCGGTCACGCGGACGCCTTCCTTCAGGCGGTCGAGCAGCCGCGCCCCACACTCGTGCTCAAGCTGGCCGACCGCCTTGCTCACCGTCGGCTGAGTCATCCCCAGGGTTCTGGCGGCGGCGGAAAACCCGCCCTGGCGGACGACTTCGACCAGACATTCCAAATGACGCAGCTCCATACCTATTCCATTTAAGAATATTTTATATTCAATCAATTCATTTATAGAATAATAAATAAACTGCTATAATCCCTGCATATGGACCTCGGGCCTCAGATAAAAAGCGTCCCGCTCAGCCTCGGACGCCCCACGCGTCAGCTTCTCCAGACCGGTGCGCTGATCGGCTTCTGGTGGCTGATCCAGTCGCTGGTCAACGCCCTGCACCTCCCGCTGCCGGGCAGCATGGTCGGTCTCGTCCTGCTGTGGGTGATGCTCGACCGCGGCGTCTTGCCGCTGCACTGGCTGGAGCACGGGGCCGACGGCTTACTCAAGCACCTCATGCTGTTCTTTGTCCCGGCCATGCTCGCGCTGGTGGATCACCCGGAGATGCTCAGCTTGCTGGGCGTCAAGCTGTTCGTCACGGTGCTGGCCTGCACGCTCATTGTCATGGCCGGCACGGCCTGCGTGGTGGAACTCGGATTCCGGCTCTGTCATGGCTCCGTTCGCTAAGGCGCTGTTCTGGTGTGTGTGCACGCTGGCCGTCTATCTGGCGGCGCGGCGGCTGCACCGCGCCTGCGGGCGCTGGTGGAGCTCCCCGCTACTGGTGACTTGGACCGCCTGCGGCCTGCTCATTGTCCTGCTGCGAGCCTCCTACCACGAGTACCTCGCAGGCACGCACTGGCTGGTCTGGCTGCTTGGTCCGGCCACGATCGCCTTCGCCATCCCCATCCACCGGCACCGCGCCATGATCCGCCAGCACTGGTTGCTGCTCAGTGTCGGGGTCGTGGTGGGAAGCCTGCTCGCCATCGCCACCTCATGGGCGTTCGCCTCCTTCTTTGAACTCTCGCCCGAACTACGGGCCAGCCTGCTGCCGCGCTCCATCACCACGCCGCTGGCGATGGACGCCTCCCGGCTGTTGGGGGGCGTGCCGGAGCTGACTGCGGTATTCACCGCGCTGACCGGCCTCTTCGGGGCCGCCGTGGGCGAGACGCTGCTCCACGTCCTGCCTGTGCGCTCGTACTTTGCCCGGGGGGCGCTCTTCGGGATGGGGGCGCATGGGGCGGGCGTGGCCAAGGCCACCGAGCTGGGCCAGGAAGAAGGCGTCATCGCCTCGCTCATCATGATTTTCTCCGGACAGTTCACCATCCTCCTTGTCGCCCTGACAACCCTGCTCTAAACAGCTACCAGCAACCTCGGAGAAGGCACCAGCATTTGCGTTCTACTGGCCGGGCAAGCGAATGCTCCGGAAGGTCAGATTCACGCGCGGCGAACCGACCTTGCGCGTCTTGGGCAAACTATGCTGCCAGTGCTCTTGCGTCGGCGGAGCCATGACCAAGAGGCTCGCATCCTCCAGCACGAGCGAACGGGTGATGCCGCTGCGCTTGTGGCGGAAAGCGAACTTTCGCTCGGCCCCGAAGCTGAGCGAAGCGATGGTCGGAGCGGGGCCGAGGGATTTCTCGTCGTCGCTGTGCCAGCCCATGCCCTCATGGCCGCTGGCGTAGAGATTGAGCAGGCAGGAGTTGAACCGCAGAGCGGTCTTTTCCTCGACCAGCGCTTTCAGTTCCAGCAACTCCGGCGTCCACGCAATCGCGGTTTTGACCGTGCCCGAGTAGGCATAGCGGCAACCGGCGTTGCCGTACCACGCCACCTTGCGCGCCGTCACGATCCGGCGGCCAAAGAGCACCACCTCGTCGCTTTGCCAGGGGACCGTTGCCAGCAGGTTTTCATAATAACGCGTCGAGCTGGCCGCGTCCATGACCGGGCCGTGATAGTAAACGGCACCATCGGCAGGGAGCACATTAGCGGTGGGGTCGGGAGAAAACAGGTCCATATCGGTCAAAACAAACGCTGGCGATTTCCACCCTTCGGTCACGACGCGCTCTCGCGCTCCAGCAGCCGACGCTTGCGCTCGACGCCCCAGCGATAGCCGGAAAGCGACCCGTCCGTCCGGACAACGCGATGACACGGCACCACCACGGCCAGCGTGTTGGCGGCGCAAGCCTGCGCCACAGCCCGCGCCGAACCAGCCGCGCCAATCCGCTCCGCCAGCCCGGCATAGCTCACCGTGGACCCGGCGGGGATTTGCCCGAGCGCCTGCCAGACGCGCTGCTGAAAGGCCGTCCCGCGAATGTCCAGCGGCAGGTCCTGGCCGCTCCCCGGCGACTCCACCAGGGCGATAACACGGGCCGCCAGTTGCTCGAATTCACGGTCCCCGCCAAGCAACTCGGCCCGGGGGAAGCGGTCCTGAAGCTCCCGCACCAGCCCGTCGGGATCGTCGCCCAGCGAAACCGCGCAGACGCCCCGCGCGGACGCCGCCACCAGAATCGCCCCGAGCGAGCACTGCGCCACCGCAAAGCGGATTGTCTCGCCCACCCCGCCCTTGCGGAAGCGGGACGCAGTCATTCCCAAGACCTCCCCGGCCTCCGCATAGAAGCGGCCATTCGAGTTGTAGCCCGCGTCGTAAATGGCCTCAGTCACGCTCCGGCGTCGCGGTAGTTCGTCCCGCATCCGCCGGGCGCGGTGGGCCCGGGCGTAGGCCTTGGGCGTGAGGCCGGTCACTTCCTTAAAGACCCGGTGGAAATAAAACGGGCTCATCCCAACAGCCTGAGCCAACGCCGCCAGCCCCGGCGGCTCATCGGCTTTTTCCATCAATTCGCAGGCCCGCGCCACTGCGCTCAGGCGCTGCTCGGCCAGACTAGCTGCCTCCGGATGGCAACGGCGGCAGGGCCGGAACCCGGCTTGCTCAGCCTCGGCGCTGGTCGCGTAAAAAGTCACATTTTCCCGCCGGGGCAGACGCGAGGGGCAGCCCGGACGGCAGTAAATCCCGGTCGTCACGACCGCGTAGCAAAAGTGCCCGTCCGCCGTCCCGTCCCGCTGGGCAACAGCCTGCCAGCGTTGAGCATCACTGCGATAACGCCCCCCGGCAGGAAGGTTTTGAGCGGGATTGCCAGGTCTGGGCTTCATCTGTGACATCGGCGCAGTATAGCACACCCATTCGGGCGAAAAACTCCGATTCTTGCTTTTAAATCCATTTTTAACGGCCCGTACGCAACAGCTCGACGATAACTTTTGACCGGATCAATTAAACTCGACCAATCCGGCCTGAATTGTATGTATCTTTTCAAATCTGTCACCAACAGCCCTTTAGGAGCCGTCATCTCATCCGATCTGCTTCCCTGCCGATGGCTGTCCGCACAAAATCTTTCTCACACCGTCCCTTAACTCTCTCCATGCTCCCGGTCGCACCTCACCGATCAGTCACTCCGGAATGCGACATAATCGCCCGTTCCAGACCATGTGGCATGTGAACTGCGGTCACTCGTTTCACGCGTCCGGGGCCGTATCACCGGCCTTGCATACCTTCGCCCACTCGCCCGACTGGAAATAATCCGACCTATGACCACTTTGGAAAAAGTCGCCAACGTAGCCGCCCTGATCATCCTGATCATGATCCCGATCATGGCGATAGCCCTCTTCTGGATGGTACACATCCTGCCCGAAAAAATCGCCCACCGCAAAAACCACCCGCAGAAAGAGGCCATCAAGGTGCTCGTGCTTATGTCCCTGCTTTTCGGCGGCATGCTCTGGCCCATCGCCTGGGTCTGGACTTTCCTGAAATCCCCCCGCCTGAAAATCAGCCGCAGCGAACTGGCGCTCGACGCCTCCGACACCGAGGAGGATAAGGACATCTTCTCGACCAAGGCCGACGAGCACCGCGCCGACGCCCGCCCCAAACCGCCCGCCCCAACCGACGCAGAGCTCTCACCCGCCTGGCGCGAGGAAATCGCCGCCCTCAACCTGCGACTGGAGTCCATGCGCAAGGTCGCCGAAGAGTACGAACAAGCCCGTCAGGCCCTGACCCACCTTCAGGAGCAGGCCACGCAGGGCAAGCCCGCCACCCCCCATTCCCCCCAAGCCTAACCGGACATGGAACTCATTTTTCTCGGACTGTATTTCGGCCTCTGCTATCTGCTGGTCAAAAAGCTCAAGTGGATCCCGCTCAACGCGATTTCGATGGTCACCATGTGTACGATCCCGGTCGTGCTCATCTGCGCCGAAATCCTCCTGCTCAACCTCTCCCAACCCGCCTCGACGGAGCTGCGCGTCTTCCGGCGCATGGTGGATATGATCCCGAACGTGCAAGGCGTGGTGGTTGATGTGCCGGTCGAGCCGAACCAACGCGTCAAAAAGGGCGACGTCATTTACCGCCTCGACCCGACCCCGTACAAGAGCAAGGTTGATGAACTCAAGGCGCAGCTCGTGCAGGCCCGCCAGGACGCCAAAAAGCTGGAGCAGGACCTCGTCATCGCCCAGAGCGAAGTCGATTCGGTCCAGGCTGAGCTGACGCTCTCCAAGCAGCGTTCGGACGAATACGTCAACCTCGCCGACAAGGGCGCGGGCAACAAGTTCGACGTGCAGGACATGCAGACCAAGACCCAGGTGCTCGAAGCCGACCTTGCCGCCGCCCAGGCCAAGCATCAACAGGTGGTCGAGGAACTGAATGCGCAGGTGGACGGCGTCTGGGCCCGCGTCGCCGCCATTCAGGCCGAGCTCGAAGGGGCGCAATGGAACCTCGACCAAACCGTGATGCGCGCCCCCGCCGACGGTTATGTGCCCAACATCCAGCTTCGCCCCGGCCAGCACGTCACGACCTTTCCCATGGCCTCGCCGCAGATTTTCGTGGAGGAGGATTACTACCTCGTGGCCTTCTTCGACCAAAACCAACTCGTCTTCGTCGAGGAGGGCGACGACGCAGAGGTCAGCTTGCGCTCGCACCCCGGCCGTGTCCTGCAGGGCAAGGTCAAGTACATTGTCTGGATCAACGGCGAGTCCCTCATGCCCATCTCGACCCTCTCGCCCAACTCCGGGGCCAACATCCTTCCCCCCGTCCAGTACGCCGTGCGCGTGGAGCTCAACCCCGAGGATGCCGATGTCCACCTGCCTGCGGGGGCAGTCGGCCAATGCGCGATCTACACCAAGAAGCTCTCGGAACTGCGCATCCTGCGCATGATTATCATCCGGATGAACGCCTACACGAACTGGCTCATCTTCAAACTCTGATCCCATTCGCCCGTGCGTTCCTTCACCTCCAGCCACCGCCTCACCGCCCGCGCACGGCTCCGCCGTCTGCTTCCGCTCGGCCTGCTCGGCCTGCTGGCCGGTTGCGCGCTCAAGGACCCGCCGACCCAACACGAGATTATCGGGACGAGCGCCACGCAGTTGACCATCCCCGCCCAGTGGGCCCAGGGCGTCAAGACCGAGGGCGAAGTCGCCGTCAACTGGCCAGACTCTTTCCAGGACCCACAACTGAAGGAACTCATCAGCGAGGCGCTCGCCTACAACACCAACCTCCAGGCCGCCGAAGCCCGCATGCAGCAGGCCTCCGGGGGCGTGGCCGTGGCCGGTTCGGCGCTCTTCCCCACCCTCGGGGCCGGTGCCAAAACCGGCACCCACATGGGGGGTGACAGTTCCGGCCTCCGCGGCTGGTTGGTCAGCTCGACCTGGGAGCTGGATGTGTGGGGCCGCATCCGCTACGGACGCCGCTCCGCCATGGAGCAGTACGTCTCCGCCCAGTACGACTTCGCCTACGCCCGGCAATCGCTCGTGGCCGAGGTGGCCACCGGCTGGTTTCTGGCCAAGGAAGCCCGTCAGCAAATCGACATCCTTGACGAGATGATCCGCACCAACGAGGAAATCGTCGGCATCGCCAAGACCCGCTGGGAAGTCGGCGCGGGCAGCGAACAGGACTACCTGACCGCCCAGGCCAACATCAACCTCTTCCGCGACGAGCAGGAGCAGGCCCGCCTGGCCTACAACTCCGCCCTGCGCTCGCTGGAAATCCTCATCGGCCACTACCCGGCGGCCGCGCTTGAGATCAGCCCGGAACTGCCGGACGAACTCGAACCGATCCCCGCCGGCCTCCCTGCCGAGTTGCTGGACCGCCGGCCGGACATCCTCGCCGCCGAGCGCGAAGTCGCCGCTCAGTTTAACCTCGTCGGTTCGGCCCGCGCCGCCCGCCTGCCCAAGCTCAACCTGACCGCCGCCGTCGCCTCGCTCTCCAGTAATTTTTACCAGCTCCAGAACATCTCCGACCCGCTCATCAACGTCGGGGCCAACCTCGTCGCCCCCATCTACATGGGCGGCGAACTCGAAGCCCGCCAGGACGTGGCCACCGCGCAGCAGCGCGAGGCGATGGCCGACTACGCCACCGCTGTGCTGAACGCCTTTGAAGAGGTCGAGACCACGCTCAACACCCTCCAAACACTTCAACAACGGAACCAGTTGCTCCAGCAGGTTGTCAGCGACACCAACCGCAACCTGAACCTTGCGCAAACCCGCTACGAGATCGGCCAGACCGGACTTTACCAGGTTTCCACGCTCCAGGTCAACCTGAGCCAGGCCAAGCTGGACCTGCTCTCCGTGCGGACCCTTGAGTGCCTGAACCGGGTCAAGCTCCACCTCGTGCTCGGAGGTGACTTCGGCATGCCCACGGGTGAGAGCATGGACGACATCGAACTGCACTACGCCAACCCGATTTCCGCGCTGACGGATTCTTCGGAAAAGGACGCAAAGTAATCCCCCGCAGGCGGACGGTCCCGCATCGAAAGAGTAGCTTTGAGCGTTATGCGAGAAGGTTTTTTTTGAAAAAACACCCTCTCACGCTCTCCCCAAAAAACGTTTGAGACGGAACTTCGTTCCCTCGAAAAAAACGGCAACCGTCAGCCCTTGCGGAAGTACTGGTGCAGAAGCTGTTCGACTGAAGCGCCCACGCTGGTCTGCCCGGCGCGGATCTCGGCCTCCATCTGCGGCAGGCGTTCCCGGACCAGCGGATCGCGGAAGAAGCGGGACTTGAGCCCCTCTTCGATAAGCGCGTGCATCCACTCGATTTCCTGCCGCTGGCGGCGTTTTTCAAAAAAGCCGCTCTCGCGGGTCGCTGTGTAAAAACGCTCAATCGTGGCCCACACCTCGTCGATCCCGAACCCGGTCTGGGCCGAGCAGATGCCCGCCGTCGGCTTCCAGCCCTCGGTCGTGGGCTGGAGGTAGCGCAGCACACTGTGCAATTCGGAGCGTTTGGCCTTGGCGCGGTCCACATTGTCGCCGTCGGCCTTGTTGACAAAGATCGCGTCCGACAGCTCAACCACGCCCTTTTTGATCCCCTGCAGTTCATCGCCCTGCCCCGAAAGCATGAGCAGGAGGAAAAAGTCCACCATCGAGCGCACGGTGACTTCGCTCTGGCCGACACCGACCGTCTCCACCAGGATCACGTCGAAGCCCGCTGCCTCGCACAAGACCATCGTCTCACGGCTTTTGCGGGCAACGCCCCCGAGCGTGCCGCCGGAGGGTGAAGGCCGGATAAAGGCATCCTGCCGCCGGGAGAGCAGTTCCATGCGCGTCTTGTCGCCCAGCACGCTGCCGCCGCTGACGGTGCTGCTCGGGTCCACCGCAAGGACGGCAACCTTTTTGCCCATCTCGCAGAGCATCATGCCGAAGGCTTCGATAAAGGTGCTCTTCCCCACCCCCGGCACACCGGTGATGCCGATGCGGGCGGCTTGGCCGGACTCGGGCATGAGGGCGTTGAGGACCGTCTGGGCCATCTCCTGATGGGCGGGGGCGTTACTCTCGATCAGGGTGATGGCGCGGGCCAGGATGGTGCGGTTTTTCTGCCGGATGCCTTCGATGTAGTCCTCCGCGCTCAGGATGCGGCGCTTCTTGAGCGGGGAACGTAACTCCGTGTGGTGTACGCTCTGGCCGGGCATGCCGTCGTGGCCGCCCTGGACACCCTTCATCACTTCGGTCGTAAAAGTCTGCTCGTCGGCGCCTGCGGGCACCCACTCCGGTCGTTGCTTTTCCTGGGCCATGTGACTGGCATTGTTAAGGAGGCCCGCACGGCGTCAAACGCAATTCGCGCCCGCCCGCGCCGGACGGCCCCGGCGGAGCCTCCGCGGGGCCGCCGTCCGCCCATCGGCAAGCGGGACAGACACGCCTGATAAAGGCTATCGCTCCAGCTTATACGTGTGGCGACCGCTCACAGGAACCGGTTTCGCGCCGGGCAGGGTCAACGTGCCCTTGACCCCGTGCGGGAGAACCAGTTCGCCCCTGACAACGCCATCTGCTCCGCGCGCCCACCTGGAGACAATATCACCCTTGGGGCTGGGAATACTAATCTCGGCCGAATCGCCCACAAAAACCGGCTCGCAGGTGATGCGTTCCCAGGCCGGGCCGCTCTGGCGCACCCCGCCGAGGATCTGCATGAGGTGAAACAACGGGTGGGCCGACCAGGCATGGGAGAAGCTCTCCTCTCCCTGCACCGGGCTGAAGTTTTCCCACGTTGTGCCGTGGGCGGCCATCGGCGTCCAGCGGCGGCGGATGTCCTCCAGCACGTCTGCGCCGTAGCCGCGCTCGGCCAGGGTGCTGAAGATGTAAGTAATCCAGTAGGCCGAGGGCTGGATGTCGGTCTTGAGTTTACCTCTCAGGTAGGGCAAGAGCCGCTTTTCCAGCATGGCCTGCTCAGTGTCTGGAGAAAGCCCGGTGATGAGGGCAAGGGTCTGCGCGTGGACTGAGGTATGCGAGTCGATCTTGCCCCGCTCGTCATAGCCATCGCGCATGAGCCCGTCGCGTGCGATCAGCTTGCGCAGGTCCGCTCGGAGAGTCGTGGCCCACTTGCGGCTGGCGGCAGCCTGTTTGCGGTCCCCGACCAGCGTGTAAAGTTGCGTCAGGCGGTCGAGGGCATGGAGCAGCCACAGGCTATAAATGCTCGAACACCCCTCACGGCGCACGCCCGTCCAGTCGAGGAAAAGCCAGAACCGCTTGTCATAGCGCAAGAGCCCGGTCTTCGGGCACGTCCAATGCCGGAAGTACTCCAGCGCATGTTGAAGCGTGTCCTGGTGCGCGAGAAAGGGTTCCAATTCCCCAGTCTGCCAGTAGTAGTCCCACAGTGTAAGAATCCAGATCAACGTGAAGTCCGGCAGCACGCAGCCGTGCGCCATCGTCGGGGCGTGACCGTAGGTAACACCGTCGGGCGTCGTCTGCATGGAAATCTGGCGAATACCGCGCCGCAGCAGCCGGGGATCTCCGTCGAGGTGGAAGGTGTTCCACGACTGGACGCGAGCGTCGCCCCACCACTGCGCCTGCTCGCGCCAGGGGGTATCGACGTAGGCGTCCATACTGCACACCTGCTGCGTCCACGCGCAAGCTTCCCAGATAGTGTTAAAGGTGTCGTCGGAACTGGTAAACCGCCCTTTGCGCTGAAGCGGGTAAACCGTTGTCCGCAGGCTCGGCGTGACGCTCAACAGCCCCGCGTTGCCCCGTACAGTCAGTACCATATAACGGTAGCCGAAGGGATGGTAAAAGGCGTGCCGGTTCTCCCCTTGACGGCAAGTGAGCCGGTGGCTGAATGCCATCATGCAGTGGGCATCCGGGTTGTAGTGGGGACAAAGCGTGCTCTCGTCAATCGTCTCGTAGTGGTGAGTCTCTACGATCTCGCCACCACTTGCCCCCTCTATCTCCAGAACGACACTGCCAACATGCAGCTTTCCAAGGTCGATCAGCACACTGCGCCAGCCGTTACGGGGGGCGCGCTTGAAGGGAATCTTTTCCAGCGGCATCTGGACCGGCTGGTGCCCGAGTCCCTCCTCGAAGCGGGTGATGCTCAGGTTGCGCGAAGTCAGGACATCCGGCGCGTTCATCCCGTTGGCCGTGCCGATAACGCTGCCCGGACGAATCAACTCCTCCGAGAGCCGGGGGATGCCGCGGGGCTCCAGCGAATACCACGGCATCGCATTCCAACTGCTCGTCCCGACCGTGTCGGTCCAGCCACTGTCATCAAAGCCGGGCTGCATCCAGTCCGGGTCTTCCTCCCGCAAATCAATCGCCTCCTGCGGAAAAAGCTGCATGCTGGCCGGAACCATGTCCCGTCGCACTCCTCGCTGGCGGCGGCATTTACAGCTACCGTCGCTGACAAGGAGCGACTTACCCCATCGAGCCGCGAACAGGAGCCCGCAGAAGCCTTCATTGACATACTGGAAATTACTAAAGCCGGGAGTATAGGCACGGATAGCGATCAAGTTCTTCCCTTTTTTCAACCACGACCGGATGTCGATCTCGTCCACGGGCCAACTACGCTGGAAGCCCCGGGCCGGACCACGGCCAACGTATTCGCCGTTGACGTAGAACTGATAAGACTGATCCGCAGTAATCGTGATCAATGCTTCTCGCGGAAGGCTAGCCAGGTTGAATTCCTTACGAAACAAGGCATAGCAGTTGACGCTGTCCCAGCCCATACGCAGGGGCCAGATCCATTTTGCGTCTTGAATAGCGGGGTAGCTTTCGGCGAGGGATGGTGTTCGAGACATGGCTGGATTATACTCAAATGGCCTGAAAAAGTGTTACCGTTTTTTCTGTTTAAAAATTCTCAAAAATTGACTTTATTCATTCGATGCCCATTCGCCTTTATGACCGTCATGGTGAGTTGAGCCACCTGGAAGTCTCTTCCGATGTCTGGTTTTTTATGAACCACCTCAAGGCCCAGAAACTGGAAGCCGCCCACGACCACAACTATATGGAAATCGCTTTCGTCCTTGGCGGATGCGCGCGCCACACGACGGTCAGGGGGCAGTCCGCCTGCTCCGGCGGTGACGTGCTGTTCATTCCGCGTGGCGCTTGGCATGGGTACTCGGAATGTCGCAGCTTTGAACTGGTGAACTGCCTGTTCTCCCCCACCCTGATCGAAAACGAGCTCAGTTGGCTGCGCGCTGTGCCTCCCTTTAGCGCCCTGATGGGCGGGGCGGACGGCCTGAACGTTGAGGTGCAGACCTTGCGCCTGCCCCGGCGAGCGCTCCCGCTCCTGCGGCGGCGTCTGGCCGAACTGGAGCAGGCCTACCGAAAACGGGCCTCGCGAATTCGCCTCCTCGGGCACTTGCTGCTGGTTTTCGACCTGCTTCGGTCCGCCGTGCCGCTTACCGACAGCTCAGTGGTTAACCCAACACACGAAGAGCATCTTCATCCCTCTGTCCGCACGGCGCTGCTCCTGCTGCACCGCGACTACGGGCAGGAATGGAGCCTGACGCGGCTTGCGCAAAACCTGAGGCTGAACGGCAGTTATCTGACCCGTCTTTTCAAATCCCACACTGGACACGCCCCCATGCAATACCTGTCCAGAGTCCGCGCCCATCGCGCCGCGACCCTGCTGCTGACAACCCGCTTGCGAATCGGCGACATCGGGCTGCGCGTGGGCTGGCCCGAGCCCAAACTTTTTGCCAGGCAATTCCGCCATCATTTCGGCATGAATGCGAGCGAGTACCGTCGCAAGCAGCTACAGCCTTTCCGTACGGTATAAAGCGCACATCCCCCGCGCCCCTCGTCCATCAAAGGGTATTTACCGTCTTTCTAAAAAAAATTCTCAGATTGAAATTTTACCTCTTGACGCTTCCCCAATCGCTCCTACCATCCAGCTCTTTTCCTCGACACGGGTTCTGCTGAAAAGCGCTCTGGGAGGAATTGACATTGGTTACGCCTCCCTAGCTCAATCGGTAGAGCAGTTGACTCTTAATCAATTGGTTCGGGGTTCGAGTCCCCGGGGGGGTACCAATGAAAACAAACGCTTTACGTTGTGTTTGAGCGGATTAAGAAATTTACACCAGCAAGCCCGAGTCTCACCTAGTCTCAATAAATTTCGCCTAGTCTCGAAAAACCCCCTGTTTTTGGGCAACTTTTCGGGCAACTATTTTTAGCCTTTCGGCAAGCGGGAAGATGGAGTAGATATCTGCGCAATTCTCTGCCCAAACGATGCCAGCTGCTCCCAAGTACGACCCCAATAACGAAATTTTCGTACGTCGGGAGGATTTTGACCGTGTGTTTTCCAAGGCGGTGCCCAAGGCGACCTTTCACCGTTGGGTGAACGAAGGGAAGATCAAGAAGGCCCGTGATCTGGAAGGCTGGTACCTGCTCAATGCCACGCTGGTGCATCAAGGAATGCAGCCGGTGGACGTGGAGGTATTTAAGAGGGAGCGCGAAGATACCCCTGCCGGACTCAAGAACAGCCAACTGCTTTACCTCGCGGTGATGTTGTCGGACCCGACCTTTGCCATTTTGACGCCACCACGCTTCAGTCTGCCCCGTATCCTGACGCCTGAAGAAGTGGGAAAAATCCATATCCTGATGGCGGAGCACGAAAAACTGATGGACCTTTACACCGAACGAACGGAGCGGATTATTTACCGGCACGGTTTTTTGGATGCACTGGATGCAGCCGCTTTTTTGAATGATATAAAATAGGTATAGCTACTTTTTGGCGGTTTTTTATGATCTATAACTGCGTTTTTGCAATATTCCGGGATGCATATAACCAAAAAGCACCTGGAAAAAATCAGTTAAAAAACACAAAAAATCTCAGTCGCTTTTCGTGCCTGGCTGAAAACACCCCCCATCGTGATGCCGAATCGGCCGCTGTGCAATAATTCCGCGCTCCGGGTTATATATTCCTGGTAGCGCCCCCTCTGGGTGCCATCAGCACGGAAAGTATACGGCCACCTTCCGTTTTTTTATGATACCAGGCCGATAACGGAAAGGATTCGCCCATGGCGATCACCCTCGAAGCCAACTACGCAAAGAAGTTGGGCCTGCCCGCGTATTCGTCCCACCAATACGCGCTCACCATCCGCACAGAGGTCAACGATCTCTCGCACATCCAACAGGCCAGTTCCCACCCGTACCGTCAACTCCAGGAGGCGGTGGACCGGGACATCCAGCAAACCGGCTTCCTGCCGACGGGACGCGAGCAGCCTAAGTTCGCTCCACCCGCGCCCGCAGGAGGGCAGCCTACGGGCTTCAGCCGCCGGACTACCTCGGAGCGGGAAAAGCAACGGGTGCTGGACATTGCCCTGGCGGCGATGGACGGCATCTACCATGAGCGCTTTCACCCTCAACCGGGCATGCACTGCGCCTGGTGCAGCTTCCGGGGTGAGTGCGCGAAATGGACGGGAGGCGAGCGATGATCCAGGCCATCGTCATCGCCGTGGTCAGCGTCGGCGCTGGCCTCCTCATGCTGGGCAACGACAAGAACGAGCCGCCACCTCCGCCCGCCGCAGTGGTTGAGCAGGCTCCGTTTGTGCCGCTGGCCAATGCCCTGTATTGGGTGGGTGGGTGCTCGGTTGCCTGCTCGCTGATATGGGGCCGGAGCATCGTTCGGGCTGCGCAGTGCCGCAGGCAATAGCCGGTCATGCGCAGTCCGTTAAAAAAAACAACCACCCGCATCCAACCCATGAATGCCATCCTGAAAATCGCCCTGGTCGCGCTCACCGCTTACAGCGTGGGCACGCTCGTGGGGCCTGTGGCCATCGGCGCGGTCAACGAGGCCCAGGAAACGCTCAGCCCGTTCCTGGTCATCTCCGTGGCCATCCTCATCGGCTCCATTGGCTATGCCGTCGGAGCGGTGAGGCGTTCGCCCTTCGTGCCGGAATACCCCGAGTACCCGGAACGCGAACGCTACCGTTGAAGCCACCCGTGTAGTGGACAACCAATACAGCCCCGCTTCGTGTTATCCGAGGCGGGGCTTTTGTTTTTTCGCAAGCGCCAAGTCGGCGCATCACTCACCACCCTCAACTCATCAACACCATGATCACCGATACCATCGAACCCGTCTCAGCCACAACCACCAAGCCTTGCAACCTGCTCCTGCACTGCGGTAGCCACGCCGTCAGCCGTGGAGAGCTCGCGCAGGCACCGACGCCACCCCCGACCAGCACCTGGAGGCCGATTGCTCACTTAAAACTCCTGCAAGTCGTGGAGGTCGCCCTGCTTACCCAGGGCTTTGCCATTGCCGGGCAGGCGCATGGGCTCACCCATGACAACGCCCGTTACTTCGGCCTGATCGAGGTCAGCGGCTTTACCCACAACCCGGACTACCACTACGTGGTCGGCGTGCGAAACTCCCACGACATGCGCTTCTCTGCCGGGCTCGTCGCGGGCAGCCAGGTGCTTGTCTGCGATAATCTGTCTTTTTCGGGCGAGATCCAGTTGGCCCGCAAGCACACCCCGCGTATCCTCGACGACCTGCCCCGGCTGGTTGATGCCGCTGTGGGCAAGCTCAGGCGCTACTGGGACCAGCACGATTACCGGGTCATCCGTTACCGCGAGGCCCGCATCAATGACCGGCGTGCCCATGATCTGGTTATCCGCGCTGTCGATACCGGTGTCATGGCCAACGGATACATCCCCAAGGTCCTCTCTCTGTGGAGAAAGCCCCGTCATGAAGCGTTCATACCCCGCACCCTCTGGAGCCTCCAGAACACCTTTACGGAAGTCTTCAAGGGCCGCGTGGACCTACTCCCGGACAGAACCTGACGCCTGCACCGACTCCTCGACCATGAGGCCGGACTCAACTAGGCCTCACAAGCCCTTGGTGTAAACCATGGTTTACACCGGAGAAGCCCCACCATCGGCCCT
>NZ_JACHVB010000024.1 GCF_014230085.1 Ruficoccus amylovorans
CACCTTCGGATATACATTACTCACATCGTGTTGTGCTTTGCTATCTTCACCGCTTTCTGCGATATATTTTCCTTGAGAAGAGGCTTGCGATTATGAGTGCGGCGATGCCGTATGTGGCGGAAGATGTTTCGGGGATGTTGACGGCGGTGAGGGAGACGAGGTTGAGTCTTCCTGTATTGCTACCGGCGAGCGGTCCGGCTGCCAGTCCCGTGATGACGATGGTACCGTCCGTGGGGGTGACGCTGGTCCAGGTGGCGACGGCGGAGACTGCGTCTGAGGAGGTGATGGTGATGGAGTCGGGGTCACCGGAGCCGGTGGCGATCTGCCAGAGGAAGTCGGTGGTGGTTCCGTCGCCCATGAGTACCATGATGTTGTAGGCGTAGTTGTCGTCGAGGTCGCTGAAGGTCAGGGTAAAGCCGAAAGCCTCGCCTCCGGCGGTGCCGGTGTTCTGGTTGTTGAACCAGATCCCGTCGGTTGTGGCGCTGACGGGGATGCCGGGGACCGGGTCGTGGTCATTGGACGAATTGCTGCCGGCGACATTGCGGGTGCCATTGGAGACATTGAGCAGGAAGCTGGAGCCGGTCAGGTTGCCTGCGCTGTCTTCGAGGTTGGACAGGGACTGCTCGTAGAAGGCAACCGCTCCGGTGGCGGCAACCGACAGTTCGGTGAATCCTGCCTCAGGGGTCAGGGTCGATCCGAAATCGATGTAGACGCTGGCTCCTTCGACTGTTGCGGCCGAGAGCGGGGTGAGGGCGGGCAGCATCGCGGCCGAAGCGGTCAGCGCCAGAGTCCTGATGGAGTAGAATTTCATAATGTAAACAACTTATTTGTTATTAGCGTTGGGGGTTTTCAATTAAACTGAAAGCATTTAAGAAGGATCGTGCTTCTAATGCGACGGAATTTTAAGCAGATTATAGCCCGAATAGTCAAGCGGTTTATTTGTGGATTCGATTTTGCCCGGGACTGTCGTTTTTTGGGTTGCGTATGTCGTAAAATAGGATTCTACCACTAGGTAAAATCCGCCATATTCCCCCAACCCGAGACCCTGTCCATGAACTATTCGACCCGAACCAGGAAGGCTGCCTGCCTCTCGCTTTGCCTTTTAATGACCAGCGCGGTGCCCCTCTTGCGGGCCGCCGACCTGGCCGAACCCCTGCTGGAGCTCCAGGACGGCGACGTCAACATACATGGGGTCGAGGTGGTCAAAATGTGGACCGCCCCCATGCCCCGGGCCGATGTCCTGGGGGCAGGCTACCCTCAGATCGAGGGCGTGCGCCACGCGCTGGTCTTTGCCGCCACGGACGAGACCGGCGGCTACAACCACCATGCCCAAATAACCGTGCACAAGGGTACGATCTACGCCCTGTGGAGCAATAACCGCCACTTTGAGGACGCCCCCGGCCAGCGCGTCCTCTTCGCCACCTCCCCTGACGGCTTGCACTGGAGCAGCCATGCCGAGGCCTTTCCCTCGCCAGGCCCCTTTAAGGAGAAATCCGAAACCGGCCTGCTGTTGACGACCCTCGGCTGGGTCCAGGTCGGCGACAAGCTCTTCGCCCTGGCCAAGCTCACCGCCATGGACGGCTTCCGCAATCCCGACAACACGCTCTTCAGCCCTACCAAGGACCGCAAGCGGGGCATCATCTTCGACAAACGCATCTACTACGGCATCCTGGCACGCGAGTTGACGGACGCGGGCACATGGGGGCCCATCTTCACCGTCGAGGGCAAACCTCCCGCCCCCGACCAAATCGCCTTCCCCGTCCTCGAGCACAGCCAGTGCGTCAGCCCCGGGGAGTACCAGGCCATCCTCGCTGCCAGCAAGGAGTACTCCTACCCCTGGAGGAGCCGCCTCCCGCGAACCCCCGGCAAACCCCTCCTGTGCGAGCCGAGCACCTACGCCCTCGAAGACGGCACCCTGGTCACCCTCTTCCGCGACGAGCGATACTCCCACCGCCTCTTCGTCAGCACCTCCCCCGACGGCGGTAACACATGGTCCACCCCCTATCCCACGAACATCCCCGACTCCCCATCCTACACCAAAACCATCGCTCTCGAAGACGGATCCGTCGTCATGGTCGGAAACCAGATCGCCGAGGAAAAAAACTTCGATAACCCCAAACCCGCCCACCTGGGCAGAGATACCCTCGTCCTCTCCCTCAGCAAGGACGGACTCACCTTCGATAAAGCCTACTCCCTGCGAGAGGGCAAACACGCATTCCGAGTGCCAGGTGTCGGCGGAAGAGGTTACACAGGCGCACAATACCCCTCACTCCTCATCCACAACGACAACCTCCTGGTCATATACTCCATCGCCAAGGAGGATATCGAAGCATCAAGCGTACCTATCAGAAATATTACACACTGAACCAAAAAAACAAGCTTCCAACCAACACTAAATATACCAGCTCAGCAGAACCGAGCATTGCAAAAAACATCCTTGCGCATCCATGAATTACCTTGAAGTCACCTTATTTCTCGTTGCCGTTGTCGGTGTTATTTCCCTTGGCATCTGGAAGAGCCGCGATGAGAAGCTCGACGGAAAGCAGGGCGCGACAGATTACTTCCTGGCTGGGCGAGGTTTGACATGGTGGCTGGTCGGTTTCTCGCTGATCGCAGCAAATATCTCCACAGAGCAATTTGTGGGCATGTCCGGCTCCTCTGCGAACTGGCTGGGAATGGCAATTGCCTCCTACGAATGGCTTGCCGCAGTCACCCTTATCTTCGTGGCCTTCTGGTTCCTTCCGAAGTTCCTCAAGGCGGGCCTGTACACGATCCCGGAGTTTCTTCAATACCGCTTCGACGGAGTCGCTCGTCTGGCGATGGCGATCCCAGCGGTGGTCACGCTGGTATTCGTTACCACCTCATCAGTTATCTTTTCCGGCGGCAAGTTTGTCTCCGAATATTATAATGATGTGCCGGTGTTAAACAACCTAACGGCCATGTGCTGGATGATTGCGATCTTTGCTGCGGTTTATGTCTTCATCGGCGGCCTTAAGGCTTGTGCGTGGACTGATCTTGTCTGGGGAGCGGCTCTCATTGTCGGGGGTGCAATCGTTATGTTCCTCGCATTCTCGGTTCTGGGGAACAAGCCTGCGGAAGAGTTGATTCTGACGAAGGTGCAGAACTCGAATGCAACCGTCGAAGATCTGCAAGACGCAGGAGCCTGGGAGAGGTTCATGCTCTTAAACGACGGGGTTGACGGCGAGGCCGTCGCTGTCAATGGACCCAATGGCTCTGGAGGCAAAGTACACATGGTGCGCCCCAAGGAAGATACCGACATCCCATGGACGGCACTACTGATCGGCCTATGGATCCCGAACTTTTTCTACTGGGGCTTGAATCAATATATCGTTCAGCGGACGCTGGGGTCAAAATCACTGGCGGAAGGCCAAAAGGGTATTGTGTTTGCCGCGGTCCTGAAGCTGCTGATTCCCTTCATGGTTGTGATACCCGGGATACTGGCCTATAACTTGTTCCAGGGAGACCTGCTTAATGCGACAACGGGCAACTATGACTATGACCGAGCATTTCCGGTATTGGTGCGCAACTTGATAAAACCCATGCCCATGCTTTCATGGTTCGTGCTCGCGGCTCTCTGCGGTGCTGTGATCAGTTCGCTCGCTTCGATGCTGAATTCCGCTTCAACCATCGCGACGATGGACTTGTACTCGAAATTCACCGGCCAAAAAGATCCAGCCAAGCTCGTTAAAGTCGGACGTATTTTCGTGGTGATATTTGTTGTTCTGGCCGGTTTGGTTGCTCCGAGCTTGAACAAGTTTGAGAGCATCTACGCCTATATACAGGAATTCCAGGGCTTCATTTCGCCGGGCATTCTTGCTGTGTTCATTCTGGGATTTTTCTCGCCACGCACACCCCGTTATTTTGGGGCAGTCGGCATCGGCCTGAACATCGTGGCCTACGGCGCGATCAAGTGGTGGATCGGCGGCGTCCTCGTCAGGCATGGCTGGTGGTATTCCGATCAAGTCGCGTTCCTGGACCGTATGGCGATATGCTTCTTCATCGTCCTGCTCGCCGGCGGTATTCTGACCTTGATTAAGCCGATGATGAAACCCGTTGATCTGCCACAGAATGATCAAATCGAGCTGAAAAACTCTCGCGGGGCAATGATGATGGGTGTCGGCGTCGTGGTAGCCACTCTGGCACTTTACGTTATCTTCTGGTGAGAAAGCCCGCCGCCATGGACTTTTGTCCGCGCAGTCCGGTTGCCGAAAGGCGTCCAGCACGATGCCGAAACATCTCATCCATATTCCGGACCGTCATTTATCAATCTTGATTTTACATGAAAAACAGATCGGCGATTTTTTTTGGTGAAACACTCTCTGCGTGCATGAATGGCCTTTGCGTTGACCGCGTCGCCACAGCAAGCGGAGGACTGGAATTGAGGATTTGTCCTGAGGAGAAGAGCACTAAGCGCGTCCCCCGGCGTGCGGGGATCTATGGCCGTCCGGAATGCGGAATTAGCGATCCCACGCCGGCCAAGCCGGACAGCATGGTACAGGTGAAGCTGGCACGCGATGCGATGGCTCCCGGTTTTCTTTCAGGGATTACGATGCAGGACAGTATCACGACACTGGGCCTGAAGCACGTGGAAGCTGTCGCAGAGGACCGGAAGGGTCTGGGGGAAGAAGTTTTGACCACATGCTTTCTGAATGAAGCTTCAGGGCTGCGTGTGTGTCAGCATATTGAGCCGACGCCGGTGCCGGGCACACTTCGCATGTGGTCAACGGCCACCAACACCGGCACGGAGGCCTTGGAGCTGGAGCATCTCGCAAGCTTTGTTCTTTCCGGAATCACTCCCTTTGCCCCGGATGAAGCACCCGGTCGCCTGCGGTTGCATCGTTTCCGAAGTTGGTGGTGTAACGAAGGCAAGCATGACGACGACCTGCTGGAGGACCTCCATTTGATACGCAACTGGCGGGGCATCATGTTGATCAACGAACGGTTCGGCCAGGTCGGCACGTCACCGGTGCGCAACTTTTTCCCCTTTGTCGCACTTGAGGATGCCGAGGCCGGTGTTATCTGGGGGGCACAGCTTGCCTGGGCGGGGTCCTGGCAGATGGAAGTAACCCGCAGAGCCGACGCCGTTTCACTTTCCGGAGGCTTGGCAGACCATGAGTTCGGGCACTGGAAAAAATGCCTGCGACCAGGAGAACGCTTCGAGAGCCCCAAGGCGCACATAGCCTGCGTGGCGGGCCAATTACATGACCTGAGCGCCAAATTGGTAGAGTTGCAGGAAGCATTATTGCCCGAACCACCCGAGACAGAAAAATCGCTCCCCGTGATCTTTAATGAATGGTGCACAAATTGGGGTTCGCCCAGCCATGACAAGACCCTGGCCCTGGCCAGGCGGCTGCAGGGGTCCGGCGTCAAATATATTGTCATCGACGACGGTTGGGCCAAGCGACCTCCGCAAGCTACCAGGCAATCAAATGGAGACTGGATTCTGGACACCGAAAAGTTTCCGCACGGGATAAAAGCGACCTGTGATGCGCTTCGCGAAATGGGATATATTCCCGGTGTTTGGTTCGAGTTCGAAGTCTGTAACCCCGACTCTGAGGCGTTCGAACAAACCGACCATCATCTGCAACGCTACGGCAAGGTCTTGCAGGTGGGGTCGCGTCGCTTCTGGAACTTAAATGACCCTTGGGTCGTGGATTATTTGGACCAAAAACTTATCCAATTTATACGGGACAACGGCTTTGGTTACCTCAAAGTGGACTTCAACGATAACATCGGCATGGGTTGCGATCATGAGGACTCGCTCGGGGAAGGGCTTAGGCAGCATGTCGAAGGCATCTACCGGAGCTTTTCCCGTATCAAGGATCAAGTAGGCAACCTAGTCATCGAGAACTGCTCGTCTGGAGGGTTTCGGCTGGAACCTTCGATGATGGCACTAACCTCAATGAGTTCGTTCTCCGATGCGCACGAGTCGACAAATATTCCGATCATCGCGCGACAACTGCACTATTTGATCCCACCCAGACAATCTCAGATATGGGCGGTGCTCTATCCGGATGACACACCTGAGCGCTTTATGTATTCGCTCACGGCCACCTTTTATGGCAGGATGTGCCTCTCCGGTCCGGTGCATGATCTGAGCGATGCTCAGATCGCCCTCGTACACCGTGCCGTGCGTTTTTATGGACGGGTGGCGCCGATCATCCGAGAAGGGGTGACGCAGTTTGTCGGCAAGACTCCGCAGAACTGGCGGGATCCAGTTGGCTGGTCGGGGATTCTACGCACAAGCCGCGATGGATCCGAAGCCCTGATTGTCGTACACGAGTATGAACGTCGTAATGACCAACCGACGAGTATTTCGTTGCCCTTGGGAGAAGGCTGGGAAATCGTTGATTGCCTCTTTGATGGCACAACCAAAGAGCCGGTCCACCGAGATGGCAGCCTGGAACTGTATTCCGGGATGTCGTTTCGAGGTTGGGCTCTGCACCTTCGTCAACGCGCCCTTACTTCCCTATGACGGACTGCCCTCAGGATTCGTCTCGCAAACGTGCTGCCATAGGCTGAAATAGCCGTGCACTTTGTTCAGCGGTAATTCCGTATTCTTCCCTGCTGATAGTCAACTTCCAGCCACGGATCTTTCGTCTCGAGAAGAAACTGCTGCAAGCGGTTCCGATAGTCTTGTATCAATGGTTGAAGCTTTGTGTCATCAATCAGGTTGATCGTTTCCTCTGGATCATTGTCCAGGTCAAAAAGCGCTTCCGGCCAGTGCCGAAGGAGGCGTTCATGCGATCTTTTTTCGCTTCCTCCAGTTCGCTCGATCTCTTTATAGGTGGGACTGTCGAAAAGATCCTGCCCCAAGGGAAGATCCAATTGTGAGGCCAAGCATCGGATATACTTGTAACGGTTTCCCCGGACAACGCGATAGGGGAAATAATTCGTGATCTCGTGGAAATTATGCACGTAAAAAACGGAGTCTCTCCACGGGGCGTGTGAGTCTTTCAGCAGAGGCATGAGGCTGCGGCCGGTGCAGCCATCGGGGATGGATTCCACGGATACTCCCATCGCGTCAATGACGGTAGGCAGAATGTCGCTCCAGTTAACCAGAGCGTCGCATTGCTTCCCGGCTCCGATACCGTTCGGGTGGACGATGATCAAGGGGCAATGATGACCACTTTCAAAGGGGCTCGCTTTGGCTCCCGGGAAGGGCATCCCATGGTCGGACATTAACAGGATTAAGGTATCCTCGGAATGGCCGGATCTTTCGAGTTCACCCAGAATCGAACCGACATGCTCATCAAAACGGCTAATGTATGTGTAGTAGTCAGCCAGGTCACGTCGGGTCTCTGGGGTGTCGGGAAGAAAGGAAGGAACCGCGACCTCATCGAGGCCATACAGTGTGTCTTTCCCTTCAAATTCTGGATGAAGTGGACGAATGAATTCCCCCCCGGCCCGATGCGGATTAGAGGAGGCGACGTGCAGATAGAAAGGATTGTCCCCGATATCCTTGAGAAACGTTTCGGTCAATGCTCTCAGCTTACTGTTGGAGAACTTGGCAAACGGAATATCCGCAGGCTCCTGCCAGACATCAAAGGGATACACCTCTTTCGGCGCGATGTGAGATTTGCCGATCAATGCAGATGTGATGCCTGATTTGCGGAGAATGGCGGGAAGTGTGACGGCGTCGCTACGGGTTCTGAAATGATGAACCCCGTGCGTATGGCCATATTGGCGATGCTGATGGCCGTAGAGTCCCGTGAGCAAATTAGCCCGGCTGGCCGAACAGGTGGGGGTGGTACAAAACGCACGGGTAAAGCGAGTACCACATTGCGCGAGCCGATCGATATTGGGTGTGTGGATTACGGCATTTCCATAACAACCGGCGATAGGAGACCAATCGTCAGCAATCAGCAGTAGAACGTTTCTGATCATTAAATATTGTATTTTATTGAATCATTTTAAGTCCATTAATATGAGGGACCCTTGGGGTCGCCTCTTCGGCTCAGATGCTTTCAGGGGTGGTTTTAATTTGTTCGATAGCCGCACCGGCAAGCCGCTCGCCAAAGGTTTTATAGCCCTCAACGGAATAGTGTAAGTCATCGTGAATGCTTTCCCCGTCCTGGTTAACACCATCGTTCAGATCATCTGTATTCACCCATCTTGCGTTCGGAATCTCTTCGGCCAGTTCGACCTGTATTTCACGGATCATGGTCCAGTGCTTGAATTTTTCATTACCCAGGTCGTGATCACTGATCCGTCCGATAACGACAAAAATGTCATCTCTTCCCAAATCCGTTTTCAACTGGTCAAGCAGGCCGAGGAAGGCGTTCTTATAATAATCCCCTAGGCCCCGGCGCGCATCGTTCTCTCCCTGCATCCAGATGAAGGTTACACTGGAGTAGTTTTTCGGATCTCCTTGAGCGAGGACGCGTTCCATGAGCTGGTCATAAAGGTCACCGATTTTAGTCACCTGTTTGCCGTCTGGCTGTTTCCAGCCCTTGTACCACCGCCGTATCGGCTGCCCGCCGAGTGCATCTTTCACCACGACGATGTTTTCCCTTCCGAAAGCCTCTTGCAGGGCAGGCGTGAAGCTGACCGTTGTAACCATGCGTTGCATGTTCGATTGTCCAGACAGGATGAAGAGATGCTTGCCCTCCTGTGCGGCAGCCGAGCTTCCGAGCACGGCAATTAGCAGGGTAAGGATAAAGCGTAGGTTGCGCATAATATTACCAGTTGGATAGCTAGACGAGTGGAGTTTTGTCCTGGTCCCAGAACGTGAGATTGGTGAAGTCTTTATTAGGAGATGGTTTGAAAAGCAGACTAGCCACCCAGACGATGGCAAAAGTTAAAACATTCCCCACCAGCGAACTGTAATAAATATGTATGGGGAGAGAAAAACGCTCGGGGAGAAGCCCACGCGTTCCCATGATTATCCACGAGACGACAAAGGCGTTGACGACAAGTGCGACCCATATCGCCTTGGCATTCCCCCTTCGTGTAAAGACTCCGAACATAAATACGGCCAACATCCCTCCGCCACAGACATTGGCCAGAATGATTGCCAGATCGTTCAGCGTCTTGACTTCGGCACGGTAAAGCAACCAGGCCCCAGCAATCATCAACAATGAGACCACGGCTGAGGCAATGAACCCGACAAGCAGATAGTGTTTGTCGCTTTTTTCATTCGCGAATAGAGGTTTGTAGATATCTCTCACCCATACCATTCCGACTGCATTGATGCTTGAACTCAGCGACGACATAGCTGCTGCCAAGGCTCCGGCAATGATCAGTCCGGCCAGTCCGGCGGGGACATAATGGGTAATAAAATAGGGAACGATTTCCTCCGCCTTCCGGGTCCCGTTCAGCATCTCTGTAACGATGGGATTCGGGTGCAAATAGAAGTAGGCCCACAGCATTGTCCCTACCATCATGAACCCCGCCCAAACAGGCAGCGAGCTCAGGGCCACAACGGCAATTGCCTTACGGGCCTCTTTGGCTGACTTGGCGGAGCACCATCTTTGGATGGAGGTTTGCTCAAACTGTCCATTCAGGAACTGTACGATCCCAACGATGAACAGCATTAGAAACGTTTTGTTTTGTAGGGAGAATCCATAGGCCAGTGGCTCGATTTGCCCAGTCACCGGATTCAAGTCCTTGGAAAAAGAGAATTTACCGTGCTCATAGGCGACTTGGATCAGGCCACTCAGGCCCTCCGGGGCCAGAAATGCAACGATACCGACCATCAATAAAGCCCCTAGGACCAACGTAAGGGTCTGCAGCACATCTGTCCAGATAACGGCATCAAAACCACCGCCGACGGTGTACAGCGCAGTAACGCCACCTGCGATCAGAATGCATACTAAAAACGGCAGTCCCATCACCGACTGAAAAATAAGAGACACTAAATAAAGGATGCTGCTGACTCGAATCACCTGCAGCAGCAGAAAAATCATCGCGGCATAACTGGAGATAGAACGCCCGTAGCGTCGAGCAAGGTATTCATAGGGTGAGGTGATGGTCCCGCGCCGGAAAAAAGGCAGAACGACATAGGCGCCAAATGCTGCTGCGACCGGAAACATGAGGACCAGCGCCAGGCGTACCAGCGTTGTTTTGAATCCATCGGCCGGATAGGCAATGAAGGTAACGGAACTCATACTGGTCCCCAGTAGGCTTAATCCCAACGCCCAGCCCGGGAACGAACGTCCTCCCAGAAAGTACTCCTCCGTATTGGTGTTCTTGCGCGAGAACCAGGCTCCCAGCGCCAATGTTGCACCAAAATAAACGATCAGGACGATCAGGTCGGGCAGGTTTAAATTTATGAACCCCATTTGCTTGGATTTCTATTCATTACTTTTTACGGCAGACTGAATATGCCTTGGGAATCAGGTGGGCCGACCAAAGGATAAGCAGTTTGATACTCTGGTTATTTGTTAGCGTAAAGTATAGGACGAATCTCTCTTCGTGGTAGATTTAGTCTTCGGTCGTAGCTTGTTTTTTTGGTTCAGTGTGTAATATTTCCGATAGGTACGCTTGATATTTCGATATCCTCCTTGGCGATGGAGTATATGACCAGGAGGTTGTCGTTGTGGATGATGAGTGAGGGGTATTGTGCGCCTGTGTAACCTCTTCCGCCGACACCTGGCACTCGGAACGCGTGTTTGCCCTCTCGCAGGGAGTAGGCTTTATCGAAGGTAATTCCGTCCTTGCTGAGGGAGAGGACGAGGGTATCTCTGCCCAGGTGGGCGGGTTTGGGGTTATCGAAGTTTTTTTCCTCGGCGATCTGGTTTCCGACCATGACGACGGATCCGTCTTCGAGAGCGATGGTTTTGGTGTAGGATGGGGAGTCGGGGATGTTCGTGGGATAGGGGGTGGACCATGTGTTACCGCCGTCGGGGGAGGTGCTGACGAAGAGGCGGTGGGAGTATCGCTCGTCGCGGAAGAGGGTGACCAGGGTGCCGTCTTCGAGGGCGTAGGTGCTCGGCTCGCACAGGAGGGGTTTGCCGGGGGTTCGCGGGAGGCGGCTCCTCCAGGGGTAGGAGTACTCCTTGCTGGCAGCGAGGATGGCCTGGTACTCCCCGGGGCTGACGCACTGGCTGTGCTCGAGGACGGGGAAGGCGATTTGGTCGGGGGCGGGAGGTTTGCCCTCGACGGTGAAGATGGGCCCCCATGTGCCCGCGTCCGTCAACTCGCGTGCCAGGATGCCGTAGTAGATGCGTTTGTCGAAGATGATGCCCCGCTTGCGGTCCTTGGTAGGGCTGAAGAGCGTGTTGTCGGGATTGCGGAAGCCGTCCATGGCGGTGAGCTTGGCCAGGGCGAAGAGCTTGTCGCCGACCTGGACCCAGCCGAGGGTCGTCAACAGCAGGCCGGTTTCGGATTTCTCCTTAAAGGGGCCTGGCGAGGGAAAGGCCTCGGCATGGCTGCTCCAGTGCAAGCCGTCAGGGGAGGTGGCGAAGAGGACGCGCTGGCCGGGGGCGTCCTCAAAGTGGCGGTTATTGCTCCACAGGGCGTAGATCGTACCCTTGTGCACGGTTATTTGGGCATGGTGGTTGTAGCCGCCGGTCTCGTCCGTGGCGGCAAAGACCAGCGCGTGGCGCACGCCCTCGATCTGAGGGTAGCCTGCCCCCAGGACATCGGCCCGGGGCATGGGGGCGGTCCACATTTTGACCACCTCGACCCCATGTATGTTGACGTCGCCGTCCTGGAGCTCCAGCAGGGGTTCGGCCAGGTCGGCGGCCCGCAAGAGGGGCACCGCGCTGGTCATTAAAAGGCAAAGCGAGAGGCAGGCAGCCTTCCTGGTTCGGGTCGAATAGTTCATGGACAGGGTCTCGGGTTGGGGGAATATGGCGGATTTTACCTAGTGGTAGAATCCTATTTTACGACATACGCAACCCAAAAAACGACAGTCCCGGGCAAAATCGAATCCACAAATAAACCGCTTGACTATTCGGGCTATAATCTGCTTAAAATTCCGTCGCATTAGAAGCACGATCCTTCTTAAATGCTTTCAGTTTAATTGAAAACCCCCAACGCTAATAACAAATAAGTTGTTTACATTATGAAATTCTACTCCATCAGGACTCTGGCGCTGACCGCTTCGGCCGCGATGCTGCCCGCCCTCACCCCGCTCTCGGCCGCAACAGTCGAAGGAGCCAGCGTCTACATCGATTTCGGATCGACCCTGACCCCTGAGGCAGGATTCACCGAACTGTCGGTTGCCGCCACCGGAGCGGTTGCCTTCTACGAGCAGTCCCTGTCCAACCTCGAAGACAGCGCAGGCAACCTGACCGGCTCCAGCTTCCTGCTCAATGTCTCCAATGGCACCCGCAATGTCGCCGGCAGCAATTCGTCCAATGACCACGACCCGGTCCCCGGCATCCCCGTCAGCGCCACAACCGACGGGATCTGGTTCAACAACCAGAACACCGGCACCGCCGGAGGCGAGGCTTTCGGCTTTACCCTGACCTTCAGCGACCTCGACGACAACTACGCCTACAACATCATGGTACTCATGGGCGACGGAACCACCACCGACTTCCTCTGGCAGATCGCCACCGGCTCCGGTGACCCCGACTCCATCACCATCACCTCCTCAGACGCAGTCTCCGCCGTCGCCACCTGGACCAGCGTCACCCCCACGGACGGTACCATCGTCATCACGGGACTGGCAGCCGGACCGCTCGCCGGTAGCAATACAGGAAGACTCAACCTCGTCTCCCTCACCGCCGTCAACATCCCCGAAACATCTTCCGCCACATACGGCATCGCCGCACTCATAATCGCAAGCCTCTTCTCAAGGAAAATATATCGCAGAAAGCGGTGAAGATAGCAAAGCACAACACGATGTGAGTAATGTATATCCGAAGGTG